>VBPQ01000026.1:0-19734 GCA_005877185.1 Nitrososphaerota archaeon | reverse complement strand
TATCGAGGCGACAGTGAAGAAGAGGTCGGGGCGCCATCGGCTGACGACGGGGTAGCGCTTGATGCTCGCGTGCTTCCTGGCGACGAAGAAACGCTCAACCGTCTTCCAGGTGTTCACGAAGTCGAGCTTCTTCTCGGTCGGGGGGTTGCCGATGAATGTGTACGGCGAGCACGGCTGGTCGTCGCACTTCTTCCGCGTCTCGTTGAGGGTCCAGAAGTACTTCCCGCAGTTCTCGCACTTCTTCCTTACGAAGCCCTTGCGCCTGAAGAGGTCGACGAGATAGTACTTCTTGTATTCGGCTGAGAAACGCTTCCTCAGTATCTCTTTCTGCTCATCCAAGTGACGGGGGTCACAGGCTCGCTACTGCCCGATTTTGAGTAAATAAAGGTGGAAACGCTCTTTCCAATTGAGTTCTCTCTCAAAATCTTAAAATATCGAGGGTGTAACGGCTGGCAGTGACTCGAGTTGGAGTACGTCTACGCCGCGCTCTTGCTGCACAAGCTCGGTAAGCCTGTGAACGAGGAGAACCTCACGAGCGTCGTGAAGGCCGCTGGGGTACCCCCCGACACGGTCAAGATCAAGGCGCTCGCCTCGGCGTTGAGCGAGGTAAACATCGACGAAGCCCTGAAGAACGCTTCTATGATGGCTGCACCGGCGCCGGCAGGTCAGGCGCAGGCAGCGCCAGCCTCGAAGGCCGAGGAGAAGCCGAAAGAGGAAGAGAAGAAGGAAGAGGAAGCGTTGGCTGGTCTAGCCTCCCTCTTCGGCTGATAATTCACGAAACCTGAAAAGTGTCACTGGAAGCCCTTCTCTTTAGCCTTCGCGAGAAGCGCGGAGGCTTCCGCTTCTGCCCTTCCGAAGATGCGCGGGGCGGTCTCCTTCGTCACCGTGCCCGTCTCGGTCGCCAGGGCGAGCGCTTCCCTGTAGGCCTTCGCGATGATATCCGGGGCTGTCTCCCTCGTCACGTAACCGATTAGGATCGCGAGGCCCTTCGAGGAGACGTAAGCCTGTACCAGACTCTCCCTGTACTTATCGAGGTCTATCGCGACGAGGTCGCCGCTGTAGATGAGCCCTTTTTCGTAGCCAAAGGCGATGGAGAGGCCAGCCCTGATCGGTTTGATCCCCAGCTTCGAGAGGAGACTGGCCAGCTTTGGCGAGATTGCGTTCCCCTTCTTCACCGCGACCGAGTCCTTGTTTACCCAGACGCTGCCGGCCTCGATCTTCGTCGGTATCCCGGCTTCCCTGAACTCACTCAGTACCGGCCCCGCTGGGAGGCCTGTATTTCCTGCCGGGACGATTATGTCCTCCGGCGCGACGTCTCCCGCCCTCGCGGGAAGGTTGACCTTGTTCTTCTCCAGGGTGAGGAAGAGCTTGAAGGGGTCCAGGTTCGAGAAGATCAGCGCGTTCTGCCCCGTCAGATGTTTGAGAAGCTCGTCGGCGTTCTCTATCCCTGCATTCTTGAGGGCGAGAATGGCCAATGCGTTCTTGACGACGAAGACCTCTGCGTTCCCGCGCAGCGCCCTCCTCACGGCCATCAGCTGGGTGGCTCTGACCTTCGAGAGCTTCGTCACGACGATGACAGGGTACTTCCCCGCGAGCGTCGCGGTCTTCTCCACGATCGCCTTCTTCCTGGGGTTGGGCTCGTGGACCTGGACTGTCTTGCTCAACGCTGCCCGACCGCCTGCTTCACAGGCTTGCCCATCGTGGTCTTCACGATGACCGACTTGATATTTTTCTCTCCTTGCGGGAGCTTCTTCTCGACCGCCTGGACCACCGCGAGGACGTTCTCCGCCAAGTCCGAGTCTGAGAGTTTCCTCTCCCCGACCTTCGCGGCTATTCCGAGCGAACCCCTGCTCCTTACCCTAATCGCGGTTCTCATCCTCTGGATCATCGTCTCGATTGGTGCGTTGGGAGGGACAGGGATGGGGATTTTCCCCCTCGGCCCGAGGGACTGCCCGAGTATCTTGCCTATCCTCGGCATGAGGGCGGTGTCGGCTAGAAAGAAGTCGTATGAGCGGGCAACCTTCTTCGCCTCCTTCTTGTCACCCGCCAAGGCTTCGAGTTGCGAAGGGTCGAGGACCGCGTCGACCTTCCCATTCTTCGCCCTCAGCGCCATATCGCCCGCGCCGATGAAACAGATGCGCGCGACCTTGGAGGTGGGATGGGGGAGGTAGACGGTCTCGTTCACGTTCAGGTCCGCCTTCTTGACGTCCACCTCCCTGAGTGTCAGAATCACCTCTACGGCCTCGTTGAACTTCCTCTCCTTGGTCTCACTCTTCCCCTTCTTGATGAGGTCGGTCAGCTGCTGGCTTGAGAGCATAACTTCGAAATCCCTGTGACGCAGTTGTCGTTAAAAGAGTTGTGGGTTCACGTCAATTTAGCGTCCCACTTGCCGCCTTCAATCTGCTTCATGAACTCCCTCGGATCGGTCCCCTCGACCTTGACGCCCATGCTGACGCAGCTTCCGACGACCTCCTTGACGGCTGAACGGAGGGTCTTGGCGTACGACCCGGAGACCTTGCTTCTCGCGATTCCCACGACCTTGTCGAAGGGGAGGTCGGCGACGAACTCGAGGTTAGGCTTCGCAGAACCCTTCGCGATTCCCGACTCCTTTGCTATCAGGGCGGAGGTTGTGGGGGTCCCGACGTTTACAGTGAACTGCTTGGTCTCCTGGTCTACCTCGACCTTGACGGGGACTCTCATCCCCTTGAAGTCTGCGGTCGCCTTGTTGATCTCGTTCACGATTGCGAGGACGTTAACACCGAGGGGGCCCAGGGCCGGGCCCAAGGGCGGGCCGGCGGTGGCCTCACCCCCCGATACGAGTGCGGAGATGACCTTCTTCTCACCCAATATAGTCACGTTTCCAGAAGTAGGCGTCGGATTCCATTGGCGTATCTAAATCTTTCATCGGTTGCAGTTGTCATCTCCTGCGAACAGAAACCGGGTTCAGTTGAGCTTATCAGCCTCGTTCAATTGAACGAACACGAGCCTACAGGTATCGGAGCACTGGAAGTGGAAGAGGAAGTACAGGCCCGACATAACCGACAGAGAAGTCATTCTCGCGATCAGTCGGGGGGCGACAGAGAGAGACCCAAGATGGCAGGGCGTTCTCCACGCGACATTGCGAATCCCGCCCTCGGGCAGAACGCTCAGGGTGGTCTACAGTATCGTCGGCCCAAAAAGGTATATGATTATAACTGCCTTCTGGCTAAACAGGTGAGAAATTGATCGATGTACACTACGACGAAAAGGAGGACGTTCTCGGGATACAGCTGAAGAACGGGGGCTATTGGAAGAGCGTCGAGGTGTCGAAGAACGTGGTCATGGACTTGTCGAAAGAGGGCGAAATCATAGGCATAGAGATTCTGGGGGTCAAGGAGGCATTCAAGAAGGACGCACCGTTGATAGTCTCGAAGGCGACGAGGCGGAAGGCCTAACTTCTCGGCACGGGCGACCGTCACCGAACATTCTGCGGTTCCATCTATCAGCTATGCTTGCTCAAAGCAAGCCCGATAGCCAGAAGATTTAGTCCAGTTGCTGCAACAATCGCCACGTAGGAGATGTCCCGGCCTCGGTTGATCGAGTCCTGCAAGCCGGAGACGCTGGTCCTGGGTTTGTCGAGTGAACTCATCATCCGGCTTGGGCGCTGGCCGCGGCCTGCTCCAAGTCAACGGTGCTCAGCGTCTTTGAGATCGAGCTACTCAGGTTGCCCAGCGATGCCTGCAGTTGGTCAACCAACGCCTGCAATTGAGCCTTTGAACCTATGGGCTTGAACGAGTTGCCGAGAATCCCGATGGTCACCATGCTTACCGGACCGTACGAAGTGGCTGAGACGTTCTGCCACTGGTTCTTGAGATTCAAGGTCGGCGGTGTAATCGCCTCGATCGAGGCTGGGGAACCGTAGCCCTGTGCATTCAGATAGTAGGCGTAGCTTATATGCGGCTTTCACCTCATATTCTGATGGGAATCACGAAGACCACTGTCACCCTCTTGGGCCCGACGAAACGCACTAAGGTAGAGCTTATCGTCGATACCAGCTCAATCCTGACGTGGGTGAGGAGCGACCGCCTCAGACGGTTGAGTTTCAAGCCGAGGAGGGAGAAGGACTTTCACACGATTGAAGGAAGAATCCTCCGTAGAAAGACAGGGCCGGCTACAATACGATATGATGGGGCGGAGGCGGACGTTGAGGTAGTCTTTGGCGAGAATAAGGACGTGGAGGTGTTGGGTGTTACCGCACTTGAGAACTTGGGCTTCCAGGTCGATCCTGTCTCGACGCAACTTCGGCGTTCAAGCATCTTAGCGCTTTAGCGACTCCAGCGACACCATAACTCGTAGACTTGGCCAAAGAGACCATGAGTCACACGACCGTCAGCGATGACGTGCCTGAACTTGAAAGGTGGGTTGAATACCCAGAATAGCTCGCAGTTATCGTCATCGCGCCGGGGGTTTAAGGGGGCGACGTAAGTTACGGCGCACTGCTCACTAGTCGTCAACAGGAATCTAGATGCCGCCTTCTGGGTCTTTTCGCATTCCACACAACAACATGCCTGGCGGATATGCGGTAACTATGAGCGATAGAGCGCAGTAACCGTAGAGACCTCGTGAGTCTAGGACAAGACCATCTTGAGGACTGCCTTTCAAAAGGCGGAACCCATTGTCTAAGTTCGAGGATAACCAAGGTGGACCTCAGTTCCGCTTGCTAAATCTTCCGCGTCTCCTCCCGCGTTGGATTAGAACAATCCCGAGTATGAGCGTCAATGCGGTGAATGGTGTAGCCCCGTAGAGCGAGGAGGAGCCCACCAGCCCGAAGTAGAACCCCTCCGTAATGCCGAGTGCGAGAACATACACGCCCATGAAGAGAAAGATGAACCCCGCAACGATGAGGAGGTTTAGTCTCATCTGGTCCTCCGATGAGCGTCGACAGCACTTGGCTTAACTTCTTGTGTTTCGCAACTTTCCTGAAGTCTAGCTGATTATCCGCAAATACGCGTCGGTTGCATGCGCTGAACTGAGGCAGCGAAGATCTACGGGTCTTAAAGGCGCAGATTCTTCGTCCTATGAGAGGAGTAAGTGTACTTCTTTTCCGAAGCTTTTATAGGAATGAAGGGGCGGGTTGGGGAAGGACGATTTTCGGATGACAGAAACCGAGCAGAGGCAGAGCGCAATCTATCCCGTGAAGACCACGGGGGGGCAAGAGAAGACGGTGGCCACCTTTGTAGCGGCGAGGGCGGCTCAGAAAAAAAAGCCGATCTACTCTATTCTTGCGCTGGACACGTGGAAGGGGTATGTACTCTTTGAAAGTTTAACCTCACAGGCGATCGACGAGAGCATCCAAGGATTCAAGCACGTTAGGAGCAAGATTCCGGGGATGATGCAGTACAAGGACATCGAGAAGTTCCTCGTCACGAAGTCTATGGTTGCAGAACTTAGCGAAGGTGACACGATAGAAATTGTAGCGGGCCCATTCAAGGGCATGCGGGCCAAGCTAACTAGGGTTGACCAGGCTAAGGAGGAGGTAACCGCGGTCCTCCTGGATACGCCTTTTCAGATGCCCATCACATTGTCCAGTGCTTACACCAAATTAGTAGAAAGGGCCAAGCCGCAGCAGAGCGCCTAAACCGCGCTAATTCTCTGTGAGGCCTAGGATTTCTCTCGCGATTCTAGTTCTCCTCTTCAGCGACTTTCTCGGCGCCATCAGTTTGTCTTTGAACTGCGCGATTTGCTCCTTTTTGTTCCCCGTCCTTATGTAGGGCTCGATGTTCTTGACAGTTTTAGCAATCTGATCGTTTCCAAACACCTCTGCAACATAGACCCCTGTCCCCTTTAGAAGCGTCAATTTCGGCTGTATACCCTGTTTGTCGAGGAATGCACACAGTTCTTGCAAAACTCTTCTGTCCTTCTGAGTTACTGTCAAGTAACAATTGCCTTTTTGCGAAGCGCCAATACAACCTTCCGTGTCTACCCAAGCAGCAACGTCTCGCCAAGTCCAGTCAGTCATGCCGATTGGCTCGAGTCCCTGCCATGTGTCTCTCTTGCTTGGTAGCTTCTCAATCGAATCAATCGTCAGCTTATACTCCTTTCCTGCCACAGCTTTGCTAAATAATTCCTTTGGAACGTATATTTGGAGGTCTTGTCCCGCTGCGCAACTTCGCAAGAGCTTTTGAAAGTTTCCAACACCTTCTATCTGACCTTTCATCAAGTAGCTTCCGCCTTCTTCGAGTTTCACGCCAGTTTTTTCTTCGAATGAGGCGTTCCGTATGTAAAAATACATGCGGGGAATGCGAGGAGCAGCCCCACCGTTTTGCCAGAACGCTTTCAGCACGAAACCAGCAGCAAGATCCGTCAACAATTGGGGTTTCTCAGGTTCTGACCAGATGTTCCGTTTTGCGCCGACTTTTTCGCTTTCCTTGGCTTCGTCGTGATGGCCGGTTTCATCCACCTTCATGTGCTTGATTCGGTAAGCTATCCGGTTCCAAGGAACACCTCGCCTCGACCAGTCCTGCAGGATTTCACGCTGGGCTTCTGTGAGAGGCACTTCCTTTACCGATGCTATTCTAACATGATATACTTCGTTGAGCCGAACTCGACTCTGATATTCCACAGGCACGTACACACGAGCGTAGTTTCTCACCGTTCGGTAGACCTCGAACTCGTGAACGCCTTCGACCTTGCCCTTGATTTCATACAGCTTGTCAAGGTCCATCTTGAGCCCTGCTCGTTCCTCGATGTCGCGCTTCGGAATGTCCATTTTGATTGAAAACGGATTCGAGTTGGCCAACTTTGCCTGAACAGGAATCGTTGCATCGTTTTCGCGCGATTCTTTACAGGCGAGCCACGCTTCGTCGTGGGACCCCGATTCAATCTTGTGCGCGTGCCCCCGCTCGAAGGCGCTCGCCTTCCCGAGTTCGCCCTTAGAATCGACCGTTGCCTCGATGTCAAAGAGCTTGCTTGAGATGATATTCTGCGCGCTCGCTTCGGCGTTGGACAAGCGCGGCTCCTTTTCTTTGGGACCGCTTTCGGCTCTTTGTACCTTCGTTTCGGTCTCGTTACTCGCAGAGCCCAATGTTGCACCACCGAACACCTTGGAATCGCCTTCTGTGACTCGTGAATCCAGAGAGCCCGTCCTAACAGACGACCGCTGCGAGAGCTGGCTCTCGTCACTATCCTTGGGAACCAACCCGACCTCTCGATGCTGCGGATTCTCGAGGACGCCATCGTGTTGCGATTCTTTCTCTGTACCAAGTTTGAGGTCGCCAATTTCGGATCGAACTCCGTCTGCTTGAACCATCCGTGGCGGTTCGGAACCTTCGGAAACGGCGGAAGAGTCGACTCCGCTTTTCGATTCCTTAGCTGCATCTGGTCGAAACAATCCCTCCCTCTCGTCGGAAGCTCCGACTTTCCCATGAATTTCGCTGGACGCTTCCTTGCCTTCCCGCGCTGCTAGGTTGCGTTTTGGGACTTGATTGTCTTGTTCTGGGTCACGCCGTTCTTCACTGGCCTCACTTTCGTGTCTCTCCTTTACCCGATCCCTGAGTCGCTCGAGCTCCTCGTCCCGTCCGCCTTCGTCTTTGGCTTCCGGCCGTCCGGCATCGCCCTGTTCGACTTCGTTCTCCTCCTTGGGCTGCTCAGTATTGTTCTCCTGCGAACGCTTGCTCAGGTCCTCTGCCGACTCAGGCTGCACCGAGTCGTTCTCTGTAGGCCGGCTGGCAGAATCGCCATCCTCCGTGGCCCTCGATTGACCTTCGTCGCCCTCTTTGCCTGCTTCGTCGCGTTGTGCCTTGATGTGGCCCCTCAGCTCCTCCAGTTCGTCCGCCTGGCCCTCGGGCCGCTCGTCGCGCTCTCCTTCACCGAACTCCTTTGTCATCCCTCATCGACCTCTCGACTGAGCGCATGAACACGTCAGGGAACTCGTTCTTCTCCTCGTCGAAGAAAAGGTAACGCTCCGCCGCCAAGGAAAGAATCCGTGAAGCGAACGGAAAGACATCTTCTTCGCTCTTCGCCTTCTTCCTCGCCGACTGCACCAGCAGATTCGCGAGAGGCTCTTTGGCTCCGGTCGCCAGCCAATGCCAATATGCCTTCTCGAATGCGGCCTTGAACCACCTCGACTCGACAATCAGCAGCAGGTCGGCGACCAGCGGACTCGGCGGCGCCCTAGGGAGGGGATTTCGGAGGTAGAACTCGGTCATGTGCCTCTTGACCTCGTCGTTCCCGATTTCACCGAAGGGCAGCCCGATCTTGTCTATCGTGTTCGGGACCTGAATCTTAATCGGGATGGGGTGCCTCTCGACGCTGATTATCGCCTCACCCGGCTGCAGTTCCGAGAAGGCGGGCGCCTGCTCCTCCGTGAGGTTCATCGCCCCCGCGAGCACCCCTCTGTCGTCGGCGGCCGGAGTCCTGTGCGCAATCTTCGTCGCAGTGTTCTTTATCGCGTCCGGGATTATCTTGGTGGGAATCTGCTCCACGATGGCGAGCCCCTCCCCATAGGCGCGAACCTCCGCGAGCATGTTCGCGAACTGCTCGACCATCCTCCTCCTCGGGTCCGCGCTCTCGGGGTCCCCCTTCTGCGTCGACACGTTGGGGAGAAGTCGGTGAGCCTCCTCCACGAGCGTTAGGTGCCGCAGCTGTTTCGACCTGCCCTTCGTCTCGATGTACTCCATGAGGTTCATCAGGATGAGGGCGGCGACGAACGCCTTCTCCTCGTTGTCCGGGATGTCCTGAAGCTCGATAACGGTGGGGAGCCTGAGGATTTCTTCGGTGGGGATGGAGGCAACCGTGTTGAAGAGCGCGCCCTTCCCGCCCAGCGTCAGGCTGAATATCCTCGCCTTGAGAGCGGCCTCGATGTCCATCGTGACGTTCCTCTCATACCCCAGCGACCGGCTCACCTTCTCGGCCTGGAACTCGAAGTCGTCGAGAGTGATGGGCCTCCCTCTCTTGTCCTTCGAGATGTCCCACCCGCACACCTTGTAGGTCTCCACCAAAACCTGCCTGACGACGTAGGGGAGCGGGGAGTACATCACGAAGCTCCCATTCCAGGCGGCCGCGAGATTCTCGAGGTGGGTCTGGACCTTCACCCCGCTCGGGGGCTCGAAGATGTTGAGTCTGAAGGGAGCCGTCTGGTCGTCTCCGAGTGTGAACACCTGGAGGCTCGGGATGACGCTGATGAGGGTGCGGTAGTCTCTCTTCACTGGCTCGATGACGACGAACGGGACGCCCAGCCGGTAGAGCTGCAGGAGCAGGTTGAAGCAGGAGGTCGTCTTCCCGGAGCCCGTCAAGCCAGTTACGAAGACGTGCTTCGTCAGTGTGTCCAGCGGGATCTTTGCGAGATGGCCGCCAGGGCCTGATTGGAGCATCACCTCTCCCAGCTCTATCTCCCCCTCCAATGCGGGCGGCAGCTCGAACTCCACGCTCGGGGCTACGGGCATCCCGATGGCCATCTGTGGAACCCATAACAGGGGCGCCACCTCGGATGGCAGCACGACAGTGGCCTTCCCGCGGGGCGCGAGGTCGACAAACTGTCCCCTGAGTTGCCGAACCTTGATCTCCTGGTTCCGCCTGTGGCTCGAAAGGGTCGAACGGACCACGTCGCCCGCGGTTTTGGCAACCTGCTCTGCTTCGCTCCTACTCCTACCGCGACCAGTGAGGTAGACCCAGACGCTGACTGCTTGAGATGAATCGCGTCGCTCTACCTTCTTGACCGCCTCCTCCAACCCAATCTGGACTAGATGGTCCTGCACCGACGTGGACGTCTGCTCCCCCGTAATCGAGGAGGAGGTCTTCTGCCCGCCCGACGCCTCGGCCAGCCTCCTCTGCTCTCTGCGAGCAAGAATCTTCGAAATAGGGTTGCCCCGGCGGCGCTGCAGTATGACCGCATAATCGCCTTCGAAATCGTTCTCGAGAAAGAACCTCGCGAGCGGCTCGAGCGGGTTCGCGGTCGCTTCAGGGGCGCCTGAAAGAAGAACGGTACTGGGGTTCGAAACCGTGTCGGCGTGGTAGTCGACCAGAGCCGGCCTCGAGTCCGGAAGATACGTCCTCGCAACGGAGAGGAGCCGCTGCCCAAGGTCATCGCCACCCCTGCTCTCGGCGAGGAGGAGGATTCTTCCCCTGCGCCCCGTGAAGCTGAGCTTGAATTCAGCGGTGCGCGCCACGGTGGTGAGACTGCGTGCCAACCTCTGGAACTTGAGGCCCTGCTCCTGCATCACCGACTGGTCCCACTTATCTCGAACTTGTCGGACCGGGGTGAGTTGCATCTCCACCGCCACGATGCTTTTGCGGCCGTTGGAAGAGAGAAAGGCCGAAAGGATTGAAAGCGAGATTTCCACAAGCCCCTCCACACCCCTCAGAAACGCCTCTCGCGATAGCAATCCCACCACCAAGAAACCGCTCAAGCCCAGAACAGCTATTGCTTCGGCGGTTGAGGCGGCATCCACGCCTACCTCGACCGCAGATGCAGCGCTCCCTCCCAAATAGAGCAGGAGCGACGCGCCAAAAGCGACCGAGAGCCCTTTGGCAGACCTGACGACCACGTGCCTTACCCAAGCTCCTGCGTGACCGTACATCGCGAGGACAGCTGGGACGGTGAAGAATACTGAAACGGATAGCACGCAGAGGATCGTGACAGCGTCGCCAAACAGGACAACGTACGGGTTGGGCGACGACGATGAACCCGCTCCGACCAGTTGAACCGTGACACCGACTGTGTAGAGCGCGGCCGAGACCAGCCCGTAGCTGACCAGAAGCGCCGCCGAGAAAGCGATGAGCTTCAGCAAACCTCCCATGAGACTTCACTTGAAGACCTTGGTCAGGTCGCTGAGCTGGGCCCTTGAGTCCCACCACCCAATCTTCGCGTCTATCGCAGCGGGGATCGCTTCGCCCCCTTGAGAGTCGGAGTGAGCACGGCCGCATAGAGCATGATCCTTTGTTACGGGGGCAAGCCAAAGACTCGGCTTGCACCGTATGCCTCGAGGTACCCCGAGAGACGTCGAAAAAAGACTGTCGTTTGGGTCTACGATGGCGACATCCATCGACGCTTCAGCCAGGGGGTGAGCGAGAGATGCGGTGAACTTCATCATGCGCTGGCCGAGGACGCCCGCTCTCTGCTGGAAGTGCTGGGAGACGCCGCCCGGCTTCCCGCCAGTCGCCCGGTAGCCGAGCCATGCCGAGACCTTTGTAGCGTTCATTGCTCAGGGGAAGTGTCCAGAATTAAAGTAATTGACGCACGAAAAGAGGTCTCCATTGGAGAGTACAATAGGTGAGTTGTCCTTTATCTAACGCCCTGTCACTCTGGAAACGTTGAAGCGTAGGTCCGTGGTGTTCATCTACATGGACATACTCACGGTCCTCCGAGACGGGCCTGCCGGTCCCACCAGGCTGGCGAGGACGTGCAACATCCCATACGACCGCCTGAACGTCTACGTGCCTCCACTTCTAGACGCGGGCTTCATCACGAAGAGTGTTGAGCAAGACCGCGAGTATTTTCACGCTACGCGCGAGGGCATCCAGTGGCTTGGAGAGATGGAGCGTAACATGAAGAAGCTGAACCTCTGACTGACTCACTAGCTCACTCACAATAAGTGAGTCGGAGTTTTAAGCCTGGTCCGAGTGACTCAACGTATTGACTGAGGAGAGGCACCCTGGCGTCATGGCCATCGAAACATACGAAGAGTTTCTTCAACGAGTAGAGGCAGTGGGCTCAAAGATGCGGGTTCTCTCAGGCGTGACGATCTTGGTGGCCCTGCTTCTGGCGGCTACCTATGTTTCCCAGTTGCTCGTGGTTCCTTTCCTACTGGGCGTCACCACGCAGACGGTCAACCTCGTTGACCCGACGCTCATCGCATTCGAATCGGGCCTGCTGATTCTCGCGCTCGTATGGCTGTACGTCGGTGTGAGGGACTACCAGTTCATGACGAAGCTGGCTCGACAAATCAGAGAAATCAGGTCTGTTCAAAGTGACCTGGTCAAGAGAATAGGTGGCTCTGGGGAAGGGTCGGCGTAAGGGCGCTTGAAGATTCACATACATGAACATTCGTTCATATCCGTGAATGCCTAGCGATATCCTGGCCCAAATCGATAGGTTCTCGATAGCATCCTGAGACTACTGGCCTCGGAACCGCTGAGAACCTACTATCAAAGAGAGGTAGCGAGGATCGCGGGAGTGAGCGTGGGCAAGACCAACCAGGTTCTCCGGCGGTTGGAGAGTGACGAGCTGGTCTCAAGGGAGCGCAGGGGAAATGTCGACCTCTACAGTTACAACCTGAGTAGTCCTCCGGCCCGCCACCTGAAGACCTTCTTCAACCTCTCGGAGGTGGACGAGCTGCGTCGGAGACTCAGAGGCGTCATCAACAAGGTCATGCTGTTCGGCAGTTGTGCCGAAGGGACCGACTCCAAGGAGAGCGACATCGACATACTGGTCGTGACCGTTGACAAGGAAGCGGCGGCGAAGACCATCCGAAAAGTGGAAAGCGGGACGGGGAGGAAAATCTCTGCGGTGATACTCACGCCACTGGAATTCAATGGGTTGAGAGAGAAAGACCCGGCATTCTACGAGCAAGTGAACAAGGGGATAACGCTATGGCAAAGGGAGGAGTGAGCACAACCATCAGGCGTCTCCTCAAGCAGGGGAGGCTCCTGAGGGCTGGGCTGAGGGACGAGGCAATCAAGACGGAGCTGGAGGGCGCTGCATACGACCTCCAGAGGGCCACGACTTCGCTGGAAGAGGCCGATTTCAAGTGGGCTACGGTCAAGGTCTACTACTCGATGTTTCACGCTGCGAGAGCTCTGCTCTACAGCTCGGCTACCGCGAGAGAAGTCATGCGGCTCTTCTCACGGCGCTGAGAGAGCTGTACGCTAAGTCCGGAAGGCTGGACGAACCGTTGAAGAGGGGAATCGGGACAGACGAAGAATCGCTGATATGGAGTCAGATTTGGAGCGTTTGGAAGATTCAGACACTCACATACATCAGACTAGCCCCGACAACACCGACGACCCAAATTTTCAGTTCGTTAATAATACCATGAGGACAAACGAAAGCGGTGCCCTTTCCGAGTGCGTTGATTATTTGAGACGAGTTGTATCCAACAGCAACGAGCAAAGCATCTCCTGAGCAGGTCGTGTAGGCACTAGGCCAAACCAGGTACATTCCGCTCATGTTAGGTTTCGCGGCAAGCGTGTACTCCGCGGTGACATTGGCCCCCAATCCCAAACTCATTGATGGCGGCAGAGCACTCCCGGTAAGCGATACCGGCGACATCGAAATATTGTAATCCCAAATCGCAGGGCTGAGTGTGATGTTTCCAGTGGTGGAGGGCGGCGAGTATACTACGACACAGAATTCTGCCGTAGATCCCGGTTCCATCAAGAATACTGGGGCTCTCCTGATCCCATTGGAGATTCCGCTACTATTGGTCCACGGATACGAGACAATCGGGCCTCTGAAGTAGAGGTTTCCGCATGGGTTCTGGTTGGCCTGCAAGTTTGCGAGTTGCTGCTGCTGTATGACTACGACAGAGGCCAGAATAAAAAAACCACGAGTAGAATTGCTGTTACGACCTTGCTAGCCCGTCTACCGACGAGCACGCCTTTCTTGAAATTCTCTTCAGTCTTCATGATGTGGGCGACTCGAACAGCTTCTCATATTATGACGTCAGCGAGGCACGTCTTGGTTGTTCCGAATGCGAGGGATGTTTGATTCATTACGTTTACTGGAGGCAGAATCCTCAGGATTAGAGTTGAACTGGAAGCATCCAATTTCTGGGCTTCGGTGCAGAGAGTGATACCATAGGAGTCTATCCCGCTGACCGTGACAGACTTGGTGGCCGGGCCATGGCCGTAGAAGCTACCAGACTCCACAAGCTGGCCAGATTCTCCGGCTCCGAGGTAGCCCTGATAGTTTACTCCCCAGGGCCCCGTGCAGCTTACTGATATGGTGTAGGTCTGGTTGAAGAAGTGAGGGCACTCGATTGCCTGCGGCATCGTTGTGTAGGTGCAAGTGGTTGAACTGGAAGTTGCCTTTGTGTATGCAGTGGCGGTGGTTGTAGTCGTTATGACTTGTGGCGAGACGTATTCACCGGCTGCTAGAGACGCGAAAACTACAGTCAGTATGATGAACACGCCCAGCATCAGGTTCTTGGTATTCATTCGGCGGTATACCTTGTAAGGATTGGGAGGATATAGTTCTAAGCATTGAAACACTGGTCTTGCGTGCTATGACATGACATTTCTCGTGTGTAGACTAACAGTACTTCTGGTATTGCCCCTTACAGCTGTGAAAGGCAGCCTCCTACAGGCTACCTCCTTTCGCGACGCTTGAAAAGTGCAGGAGTATTAGTAGGTTGGTTGGAATCAGACAGACTAGGACCGACAGGGCTAGCGTTCAGCGATTAGGCCAACACAGACACTAGACCAAGGCTGGAGAGGACGAAGAGAGGAGAGGTGTGTGAATCGCAGTTAACGGTTGCAAGGTTAGAGATGTTCTAGAGGTTAGCACTAAATAGCCGGATGCCTCTCGATTCATAATGCTTTGAAGAGCGCGACCGTAGTCACGTTCGTGGTTGTGGCGTTAGCCGTGGGAGCAGTTGTGGCAATTTCAACGATTCCCAGATCAACTCGATGTGGGAGTTGCACAACTAGAAACACTACGGACACTGCTACGACCAACCCTTCCACGGGTCTTGAGTTCACAATGTCCCTGAATTCGTCAACTGTTCAGGAGGGACACGACTTGGGAGTCTTGGTGAACCTCATCAATACCCTTGACAGGGCAAACAACGTAACGGGAGCGGAGGCCTGGCTATTGACCGATCAGTCCGAGTCCAGTCCCAGCATGAATTGCGCCCAGAACGACCCGTTCAGGATTGAAGTGCTCAGAGGGTACTACGACCTGAGCAACTTCTCGAAAGGGACGCCCCTGGACTTCACCGTCTTCCGACCCCCTTTCGGCATGAATCAGTGCCTCTTCTACATCAGAGCCGCAGACCATAATGCCCCGCCTCTTTTCGTTTCTTACTCCAAGAACCACTATGTTTTCAGCCCCATGAGTAACGAGGCGCAATGGATAGCCAGCGGTCTACAAGCAGTGGATCAAAAAGCAGTCATGAGTGAGACCATGCTTCTCAGACCCGCTTTGTTCTCAAACTCAACGGGTGTATTCACCGTAGTAGGCGGGGATGAATGGGGTGACCTTGAGGTTGAGCACTTCACCTTGACCGTTCCTTGAACCGTGGGGCTAGAATTCTAAGATACTACCATTACAGCAATCGCCATACCTTCCAGCACTCGGATGCTGTCTAGCCAAATATCGCCGGAAAAGCTGCAGAGATGAACTTGATGAGGAACCCGATCGTCCCGATTATCAGCACGCCGAGGCTTACGAGCTTGAGGTAGAGCATGAATTCCTCCCGGTCGCTCTTCTTAGAGAGCCTGAATACCGAGGCCATCGACCTGAGGAAGTCCCTCGCTGCCATTTCGTCCTCCTGGACTTTGTCCTGGACTCGCTTATATGCTTGCAGTCCTCTGGGCAGAGGTGAAGGGAGTGGCAACCGAGCGGCTTTTCCTTCGAGTCTCAAGCAAGCAGGGTCCGCTGAGACTCAGCGAGATTCCAGAGGGAGGATTTTGCCTCTCGGCCTTCCTGGTGATTTCGAACTCCAGAAATCCGAAGGAGGTGCTCCTCGGCCATCTGAACCCGGACGCGCCGTGGGACCACATCGGGGCTCTGGACCCGGCCAGGATGGAGACGCACAAGAACGGGTGGCTTCTCCCCGCTTGTCACCTCATCGTCGGTGAGTCGCCCCGGGAGGCTGCGAAGAGAATCCTGAGGGAGCAGCTCGAGTTGAGCGAACAGAACCTCGAGGGGCCGATGATCTTCTCCGAGGTCTACGGCGAGCACTCACACTGGGACCTGGAGTTCGTCTTCCTCGGGAAGAGGGAGCGCGTGAAGGGGACTTCAGCCTGGCGGGAGCTCCGTTTTGTGGACACCTCGAAGCTCAAGAAGGAGGACTTCGCCCGGCTGCATGAGGACATACTCGCCAGCGTCGGCAAGTGGAAGCCCGCCTGACCTCCACGGGTGAAGCAGGATGATGCCTCAGGGGTCGCCGACGATAGTTCTCGTCTCCTCCTCTAAAGACCCGGCCGGCGAGAACCTCGCGAGGGAGATGGTCGAAAATCAGGGCTTCGCCTCGACGAGGATCGCCTTCCGGGGGAGACCGGTCTATCAGAAGGACTCGCTCCTGCTCGCGACGATAGACGAGGAGATAATCAGGCCACCCAACCTGGACGACTACTTCAACCCCCAGGCTTACATCTTCCTCTCCAAGCACAGGGCGAAGTCCGGCGTTCCCTCCCTCACTGCTCATACGACGGGAAACTTCGGCGCGGCTGAGCTGGGAGGGAATCCGCGAGAAATCGGGAGGGTCAACCCGGACCTCCTGAAGAACTACCTGATCTCGCTCGCGAAGCAGGGGGAGGCGGTCAGCGGATACCAGGTGACGGCCGAGGCGACGCATCACGGGCCAACCTCGCTCAACAGGCCCGTCCTCTTCGTTGAGATAGGGTCGGAGGAGAAGAACTGGAACGACAGGGATGCGGCGAAAGCCGTCGCCAGCGCCCTGTTACAGAGCCTGCGTGAGGCCCGGAGCTGGGATAAGGTCGCGGTCGGTTTCGGCGGGACACACTATCCAGAGAAGTTCAACAAGCTCCTTCTCGAAGATGAATTCGCCTTCGCCGCAATCGTCCCCAAGTATTCGCTTCAAGAAGTCGACTCCGCTATCTTCGGCCAGATACTTCAGAAATCCACGAAACTCCCCAGGTACGCTCTCCTAGACTGGAAGGGCCTGGGCCCTGAAAAGGATAAGATTGTGGGTCTTGTCGGGCAGTACGGGTTGGAGGCTGTCCGGGTCTGAAGAATGAATCTCTCTCGGAGGCGGTGTATCGGTTGGTGTCGCAGATCCCGGAGGGAAAGGTTTCGACCTACGGGACGCTGGCGAGGGAGCTTAATGTGCCAAAGGCGAGTCGGGCCATCGGCTCGATACTCAGAGCCAACCCCCACCCGATAGTCGTCCCGTGCCACAGGGTTGTGATGTCGGACGGTCAGCTCGGAGGATACGGAGGGAGCAAAGGCGTGGGACGCAAGGCGGCACTCCTTCGAGGGGAGGGCGTGGAGGTCACCAAGGGGAGGGTGGACCTGGAGCGCTACCTCTTCAAGAGCGACTGAAGCCCGCGGCGGTCGGGCGAGTGTTCTAGACGGGTCCGAACTCGAATCGAGACATTCAGCTCAAGCCCAGGCTACCCGCGCGAGCGCGCAGGGGGAAGCAGCCAGTGGCTAGCGACCTCTGAGCAGAGACGCTGCGCCTGCCTTCCCGAGCATCAGGAAGCAGAGAAGCGCCTTCGTCGTGTGGAGGCGGTTCTCGGCCTGGTCCCATACGACGGAGTTGGGGCCGTCGATGACGCCCTTCGAGACCTCCTCCCCCCTGTGTGCCGGCAGGCAGTGCTCGAAGATCGCGTCTTTCTTCGCGCGGGACATCAGCTCCTCGTTCACCTGGTACCTCGGGAGGAAGGCCTTGATCCTCGCCTCTTTCTCCTGGTCGAAGCCCATCGAGACGAAGGTGTCTGTCATGACGCAGTCGGCACCCTCGACGGCCTCCCGAGGGTCTTCCATGAGGGTTATCCTCCCGCCGGTCGATCCAGCGATCTTCTGGGCGGAGGAGACGACGTCACTCGGCGGGGCGTAGTTCGGGGGTGTGGCCGCGGCGAAGTCGACCCCTGTCAGTGAAGCCCCGTACAGCCAGGAGTTGCAGACGTTGTTGCCGTCGCCAACCCACGCGACCCTGAGCCCCTTCAGCCGCCCCTTGTGCTCAGTGAGGGTCAGGAGGTCGGCTAGGACCTGGACGGGGTGATAGAGGTCGCTCAGCCCGTTGATGATTGGGACCGTCGAGGCGGCGGCGAGCCGGGAGACCTCGTCGTGCGCGTTGACCCGCGCCATGACCGCGTGGACGTACCGGGAGAGCACCCTAGCGGTGTCCTCGATCGTCTCTCCCCTTCCGAGTTGAATCTCGTTCGAGCTGAGACTCACCGAATAACCCCCCAGCTCGTGGACCGCTACCTGAAAGCTGACCCGGGTTCGCGTGCTCGGCTTCTCGAAGAGAAGCCCGACGGTCCTTCCCCTCAGGACGTCCTTCACCACCAATCTCTTGCGAAGGTTCTTGAATTTCTTCGACAGACCCAGGATAAGCTGGAGCTCCCCGGGTGACGGCTCCTCAAGCGTGAGAAAGTCCTTGCCTCTCAATCTCGAGTACCACCCTCCCCTGCATGATAAAAAGTCAATTTTCGAGGAGTGAATCGATGAAGGATTGGCGGTCGAAGGGCTTAAGGTCCTT
The DNA here is from genome assembly GCA_005877185.1 of Nitrososphaerota archaeon. Taxonomy (GTDB): domain Archaea; phylum Thermoproteota; class Nitrososphaeria; order Nitrososphaerales; family Gagatemarchaeaceae; genus TA-13. The sequence continues at coordinate 1,369 of VBPQ01000026.1, read as the reverse complement.
GTACCCCTGACCCATCCCCAGGAAGAGTATCGGCTTTTGGGTCGAGTAGACGATCGAGAGCCCCGCTCCTCCCTTGGCGTCGGCGTCGGCCTTCGTGAGGATCACCCCGTCGAATCCCGTGTACTTGCTGAAGAGCTCTGCCTGGGAAACGGCGTCGTTCCCGGTTAGGGAGTCGGCGACGAAGACCTTGAAGTCTGGCGTGACGACCCTGACGATCTTGGCCATCTCCTCCATCAGATTCTGGTTTGTCTGCATCCTGCCCGCCGTGTCTATCAGGAGGACTTCCACGTGGTGCGCCTTCGCGTAGAGGTAGCCGTCCCTTCCCACCGCCGCTGCGTCCGCTCCGTACCTCTGCGAGACGACCTTCATCCCTAGCCTCTCCGCGTGCTCCGTCAGCTGCTCGATCGCGCCCGGTCTGTGCGTGTCGCCAGCGGCAGAGACGACGGAGATGCCCCTCTCCTTTAGGATGCTCGCGAGCTTCGCGACCGTGGTTGTCTTCCCGCTCCCGTTTATCCCAAGGAAGAGGATGACGAATGGCTCCCCCGAACTCTTCTTCTCCTCGATTCGTCGAAACAGGTCCACCGACCCCGCCTTCGCGAAGACCTCCTCGAGGACTCCTCTGATGCTCTCCTTCACGAAGAGAGCGGGGTCGTCGGACCGCTCTATCGATGCTCCGCTCAGCTTCTTCTTCACCTCTTGAATCAGCTCCTCGGCCACCTGCTGAGCGACGTCGCTCTCGATGAGTGAAATCTCGAACTCTGAGAGGAGTTCGTCAAGCTCGCGACCAGAGATCTTCCTTTCTCGGGCCGCCTTAGCAACCGCCGTGAAGGCCTGCCTAAGCTTCTCGAACAAGTCAGTTCTTTTGGTTCTGCCTCGAGACTATCGCCTGGAGGGCCTGGCGGTCGGCCTCCAGCCTCGCCGCGATCTGGTTTCTCTGCGAGAGCAGCGAGACTATCGAGTTCTCTATCTCCCTGGCCCTCCCTTCGAGGAAGGCGACCGCCTCCACCCTCTTTCGCTGGACCACGACGTTGGCCCCTACGTTCAAGAGGACATCCTCCGCGTTGGGTGGGGGCGACCTGAGCAGGACCCCTCCCCCGACGGGGACGAGAACTTCATCAGGGTTCGACTCTGACAGCCCCTTCAGAGCGTCGAGCGCCGCCCTCGTTTCGAGGAGGGCTCTCTCGAAGAGGTTCTGCCTCGCGGACAACTCGTTAAACGTGCCTTCGAGGACCCTGATCTCCACCACTAGAGAATTGAGCTGTTCCTCTTCACTGACCTGCCTACTACTGCTCGCCGTGACTGTCCCCTTTCTTCAGACCTTCAGCGCCCGCGTTATAAAGACGAGTTCGGGTCCCGTCGTCTGATTCCC
>VBPQ01000082.1 GCA_005877185.1 Nitrososphaerota archaeon | reverse complement strand
TTGGAAGCATCCAGATCTTCCGCACGACCAGCCAGTAGGTGTAGATATCCGGCTCGCCGGAATGGGATTCTCCGTGGCCGAATCTTCCCAGTATATCGACCGGTGGTACGCCCCTCCCAGCCTCCGCCCAGTCGAATGAGACGAGAGTAGGTACCCCTCTACTTGGCGCAGTTCGGATCCTGATGTTGCGGTTAGAAAAATCCCCATGAACCAGGGTTCGAGGCAGCTTGTCGCAGAACCCCAGCAACTGGTTCCATTGCCCCTCGAGGCGTTCAAAGTCCGAGATGATCATCCGTAGGGAGTCCAGGTCGTCTGATTCGAGTTCGAGGTTGAGGCTCCTCTCTATCCATTGGCGCGCAGACAGCAAAAGTTCCAGGTAATGCCCTGGTCCTCGATCAGGCAACTTTGAGAGCGCATCGATGTGGGAAGATGAGGATGTGTGCAAGATCCCGAGCCAACGCCCGGCCGCGATGCGGTGCGCTTTCAAACGTGAGGTGTATGGGCGACCGTCTGCGTCCTCAATGAACAACCATCCATAATTGGGGTCATCATCTTCGGTTGAACCATAGTACCTTAACGAACTCACTGTCAGCTCAGGTAGAATGTCTTCATAGACCATGCGCTCCACTCCGATGTACTGCCGGAAGGAGCGCTTGGCGATTACGTCCTCGCTCGCCGTCCCCAAGCCGGACAGTCTGCAGACCATTGTCTTTTTGTGCTGACTGAGCACTTCAATCTTCGTGGGAGCGGCTCCGCTACCGTGCAATCGAGTCCACGCTCTGAACGCTGGATGCTCTGCTGCCCGGTCGTTCACCATCACTTGATCAGTCATCCGAATCCAGGAGCGCAGTGGATGTCGAGGCTATTCTAATTTTTTCACCTCCGCTAAGATGTAGGATGACATTCTCCGAGGCCGAGATCATACGTGAGGAGATTGGGCTATCGATACGACCATCAGCGCAATAGTTGTTCTTCCACGAATTTCGTCTGGTATTGGGCGTCGTTCTTGAGTTCAATTAGACCGCCAAGAATTGCTTCGCAATCTCCCTGATGTCACTTTCTGTCATGGCACCTCTCTATGGGCCCAACGCCCTCTCACGGTCAGCCATCGCTGAAGAGGGAGTTCGGCGCGGACGTAAGTTTCGCGAGGTCAGAGTACTCATCCGAAGTACGATTCCGCCCAACACTCTGAATCGTTGCGCCATTGCGCATTCTTGCGTGGTTGCCCAACCCGCCCGCTCACTCCCTACGCGCTCCCTGCCCTCTCACCGTCCGGCTCCAGCATCCTTCTGACGATTGTGGGGACCTCCCTGGTGACTTCGACAATCCGGCCCTCTTCCAGTACGAGGACGAGGTCGCAGTAGCTCACGGTAGTAGGGCGGTGGGCTATCAGCACGGTAGTCCTTCCTTTGATCAGCCCGTCCATTGTCTTCATGATTGCCGCTTCGGTCTTCATGTCGAGCGAGCTGGTCGGCTCGTCGAGAATGAGAATCGGGGCGTCCTTCAGGAAGGCGCGGGCCAGTGAAATGCGCTGCCTTTCTCCGCCGGATAGCAGCATCCCCCGTTCACCGACAAGCGTATCGTAACCCTCTGGAAGTTGAGTGATGAAGTCGTGCGCCTCGGCGGCCTTCGCGGCGGCGACGACCTCTTCGAAGGACGCGTCGGGGCGAGCAAACCTGATGTTCTCCGCCACCGAGGTCGAGAAGAGGAGCGTGTCCTGCAGCACTACAGCGACCTGGTTTCGGAGGTCCTTCACTTTGTAGTCTCTGAAGTCACGATAATCCAGCGTGATCGTGCCTTCCGTGGGGTCGAAGAACCGGAGCAGAAGGTTGGCAATCGTGCTCTTACCTGAGCCGGTGCGTCCCACCACTCCGAGGCTTGTCCCAGGCTGGATCTCAAAGGAGACCCCCTTCAGCACTGGGTGCCCCTTCTCGTATTCAAAGGAGACATCACTAAAGGCTACCCTCCCGGTCGCCCTCGCAAGCGGAAGGGCATCCGGCCTCTCCGGGACATCGTCCTGCCTGTCCACTATGGCGAAGAACCTTTCCATTCCTGCAAGCGACTTCTCCATGCTGACAACCTTCTCCCCTATCGTCTTTATGGGTGAGTAGAACTGGGTCACGTAGTAATTGACAATCAGCAGGTCGCCCAGGCTGAGCGCACCCAATTGCACGTGTCGAATCCCTACCAAAAGCACGGCCGCGAGCCCCACGGCGGTCGCCATTCCTATCAGCAGGCCATAGACGCTTCCCTCCACGGAGGCGCGGACAGCGGCCGAGGCGCTCTGGCTGGATTGTGTAACGAACTTTTCGTTCTCGTCCTCTTCCCGCCCAAAGGCCTTTACCAGCCTCAGGGATGTCAGGACCTCCTGTACTACAGACAGGGCGGCGCTCTCCGTGGTCTTGAATGTTTTCCACGAACGGCGGATGCGCCTTCGATAGACGACGGTAATCAGTATTAGGAGCGGCGCAACCAAGACGGCGATGACCGCAAGCTGCCAGTCGAGGTAGGTCGTCACCGTGATCATCCCGGCCAGGGTCAGCAAGGCTGACGCGATCGGAAGAGTGTCGTTCATCGCGAACGATTGGACTGACGGGGCATCGTACTGGACACTGTAGTTCGAGTCGGCGGTGCCCCGGGCATCGTGATAAGCTATGGAGAGCCTCTGCAGGGTGCGGAAAAGGCGAGCACGCATATCAACCGTGATCCTGTTCCCGAGCTTGTTTGTCGCCCAAGCCACGAGCAGACTCTGAAGGCTGGCAAGAAGGGTGACGGCAAGCAGCATCGAAATCGCAAAAACCACGAGCGAGCCCTGTGAAAACGTGGACAAGCCTGGAACGACCGCTGTCAGGTAGCCGGGTAGAGGTTTGGAACCAAGGACGCTATCCACTACTATCTTGATGGGGACTGGCGCAAGAAGGGTCAGCGGAGTCGAGGAGAGCTGCAGGAGAAAGGTCGCGAGTATCGATAGCCTGTAGGGCCGCAATTCGCCGAGGAGCCTGATGAGCACCCCCTCTCCCTTTTCCTCCGTCATCCCGGCCTCCACCGACTCGGCATGTTTCGGCTTGGCGCCTACCACAGTCATTTTGCCCCGTCATCCTTCAAGACATCCCTGATGGTACCACATGCGAAGCCGGCATCAGTGACGGCGCGGAATGCCAGTACCCCGTCGAGAAGACAGGCTGCCAGCGCAGGCGCCCAGGCGCCGCCGAGCCAAGCCGCTGCGGCCATGAAAGCGAGGGGGACGCCCAAGTACGGCAAGGCAAGAGGGTATCTCGGCCAGATCCTGAAGCGCAGAAGTTGAATGCCCGCGCCATGCTCCTCTATGGCCAATAGGAGCCGGGCCATTCCCAAGGTGCCTCCGCGCACCTCGAGGTCCCAGTCGTCGAACTCTCCGCCAGCTACAGCGACAGCCCCCCTGTTCCACAGCGATGTTTGAATGTCCTTGAGAGTCGCTTCTACAGCGCTCCATTCTCCGCGCCACCTCTTCATTGTTAGTGGATGATATCTCGCCGAGACCTTCTTCCCATGCCTTCGCCAGGGTGTCATGCCGCTTCTAAGTCGCCCCGAAAGACGGGCCAGCGGCTCCATTAGATACAGGAATGCCACCGTGATTGCAGACCCGACCCGGTCCAGAGTCCCGGTCCTTCCGTCCGACCCCTCGCGCGCACCGATTAGCATGGCTTCGGTGACGGGCAGAGAGAGAGTCAGCAGGAGGAGACCAACGAAGAAAGCCACAGGCGCCCAGCCGATAGAAAGGAGCGTGGCGATGGCTGCCGCTCCGACAACGAAGTACCATTCGGGCGTCAAAAAGAGCGACCATGGAGAGGCGGAGCGATAGAGGGACTGGAACGGGGCCGTCCCCCAGACACCGTGATAGACTCGCGAACGGAGCGAGGTGAGGCCCAGCGAGTACCCCGTGCCGTATATCCGCCCTGACCACTTCGTTCTTCCGACCGGATCATACTTTCTGGGCCACTTTCTTTCGAGCAGGGCCTCTGCCCTGCCGTAGCCGGCTTGCTGCCTCCAGTATGAGCGAATGGAGTTCCTCGGATGGTGCCACACGACGGCGCTGTGGCTATATCCGATCTGGCCTCCTGTTTCGCTCAGTCGCCAACAGAGGTCGACATCGTCACCCGCGGCGCGAAAGACCGGGTCGAATCCTCCAATCCCCTCGAGCACTTTCTTCCAGAATGCCATGTTGCAACCGGGTACGTGCTCTGCGAGCACATCCGAGTGCAGGACAGCTCTCGGGCGTGGTGCCCTTCCGATCATGCTACCAGTCCATCCCTCTCCTAGTGGAGTGAAATTGGGACCCCCGGCCCCGCTGTACCGCCCTTCCGTAAGGCAGGAGACCAAATTTTTGAGCCAGTGGGGGTCCGGATACGCGTCGTCATCAATAAATGCGACAATCTCACCTGAAGAGGCACGGATCCCTGTATTGCGCGCGCTGGCGAGGCCATGATTCTCGGTGCGGATGAGCCTGAAGGAGTATTCGGCGACGATCTTGGCAGTCGAGTCGGTCGAACCATCATCCACCACAACGCCCTCAAAATCAGGATAGTCCAGCTTTGCGAGACCTTCCAGGGTTTCGCGAATCCTCTTCTCGCCGTTGAAGGTGCAGACCACGACGGTGACCTTCGGCCACTGCACACTGGCAGGGAACGGCGCTTCTGCGAAAGCCCGCTTTACCGCCTCAAGCGCAGGTTTGGGCTCCCGGCTTCGGGTCGTCAGGCCGAAGTCCCAGTCCTCGACGGGGCCGAAGCGCAGATGCCATTCGTCAGTCCACGAGTACACCACGCAGCCGCAACACCCTGACCTGAAGACGGTTCTGAGCTGCCAGTCCAGAGTCTCCGCCTGCTTCTCCAACCCGTTCCTTCTGCTGTCCAGTCCGAGTTCGGTCATCAACACTGGGCGCTCGTCGGAGAGGCTGTGGAGTCTCGCCAAGTAGTCCTCGAAGGGCCGTTGGGATTCTAGGTAGACATTGAAGCAGACCAAGTCGAGAAAGGGGAGCCTCAAGTATTCGGTTGAAGGGTAGTTCGCATAGGTCACAAGGGCTCCCGGGTCCACCTGCTTCGCGGCTGAGTAGAGCCGCTTCAAGAACCTCTCTATTCGCCCTTTCCCGTACCAGCGCACTACCGACGCCGGGATTTCGTTCGCTACAATGTAGCACAGGACGGCCGGGTGTCCCGAGCAGCTCCTCACCTGTGCCCGGACAATTTCCTCGATTTTCCTCGCTGCGCCCCGTTCTTCTAGGAATGCTGTCTGCTGCTCCCACATCGCTCCCACCATCACCCTCAGACCATGCCTGAGGGCCGCGTCCAAGAACCACCTTGGAGGGGTGGTGTAAGTCCTGACGACGTTGAAGCCGTTCTCCGCCATTCGAGCGAAGTCTTTCTCCACAGTTTCAGGTGTTAGCTTCTCGTTCCCGTTCTCGTCCATCGCGAAGGTGCCGTAGCTAACTCCCTTGACCCAGAGTTTCTTTTCTCCAACGTACAGGAACTTGCCCCTCACCTCCGGGCGTTGAAAAGCCCCGCGCTCCACCACAACTTGGGTCGTCTTCATGGTCCGAGGATCTGTCCTCTTCTGGGGCAACTGCCCCATCTTAAGCACTTACGAAAGGACGCGAGCCTCAATCGACTCGATCCAACCCCCAAAAGCTACCAGGGACTGCCGGGGCGAGGGCATTCGACCC
>VBPQ01000092.1:6140-6479 GCA_005877185.1 Nitrososphaerota archaeon | reverse complement strand
AATAGTCGAGGACTACTACAGGCTTAGGGCGATCAAGCTCCTCGCGAGTACTCCGACCCTGGCAAGCGGCGTGAACATCCCCGCGAGAAGGGTCGTCATCGCGGACCTCACGAGGTTCGACGTCGAGCAGGGCGGCAGCACCCAAATCCCCGTCCTCGAGTACAGGCAGATGTCCGGGAGGGCAGGGAGGCCTCAGTACGACGAGTTCGGGGAGACAGTGATCGTCCCGCCGCCAACCCAGCCCGCGGAAGAGCTCCTCCAGCACTACGCGAAAGACCCGCCCGAGCCGATACGCTCGACGCTCGCGGATGAGGGCGCGATGAGGGCTCATGTCCTGGC
>VBPQ01000092.1:0-6005 GCA_005877185.1 Nitrososphaerota archaeon | reverse complement strand
AGCTTCTCGAGTCCAACGGGAACCTCTTCTACGCGACTGAGTTCGGGAAGAGAGTCTCGATTCTCTACATCGACCCTGCGACAGGAGTTCTATTCAGGAACGCGCTGAAGACCATAGAGGCTGGGAGGGAGCGCACAGTGGGGCTCTTACACGTGATAGCGAGGAGTCCCGACTTCGAACCCAGGTTCCCGCTCAGAAACAGAGACCTCGAACAGGCGATCGCCTTCCTGGAGGAGCACTCCGGCGAGATGGTCCTCAAGCCCCACTCGAAGTCGTATGCGGAGTACGACGAGACTCTACAGGATATGCGCTCGGTCATGGCTCTGTACGCGTGGATCGATGAAATGAGGGAGGAACAGATCCTCTCCCGCCTGGGGGTTGAGCCGGGCGACCTCCACAGGGCCGTCGACAACTCCGACTGGCTCCTCTACAGCCTTGGTGAGCTCGCCAAGCTATTCAAGCGTGGGGGACTGAACGCGGAGATAGACGTCCTGAGGAGAAGGGTCGAGAGCGGCGTCAGCAAGGAGCTGATAGAACTGACCGCCCTCCAGGGCGTGGGGAGGGCGAGGGCGAGGTCTCTCCACACCGCTGGATACAGGTCGATCGAGGACATACAGGAGGCGCCCGCGGACAAACTCGCGCTTGTCGAGAAGATAGGGACAGTTCTGGCCAGGAAGCTGAAGGAGCAGGTCTCGCGCTTTTGATGCACTGCAGCGCCTTCGCTGTCTTTTTGGGGGAGGGGGCGAAGGACCGCCTGCGGAAATCTCTCCCGAGGGTCGACAGGCATCGGAGGAGAGTGCTCGCGAGTGACGGCGCGGACTTTCGGGATCCCGTCGTGCTTCGAGAGGCCGAGCTTGTGATCGCGGTCCTCCTCCTCGACGGGGAGGGGGGGCTGCCCGCAGTTCACGGACCGCTCTTCGATGGAAGAGAAAACCCGAGTGGAGAGTTCTCCTTCCTCGACGTAGAGGAGGGGGGGAGCGTACTCGCCGGGCGGGACCTCCTCGGAACGAGACCACTGTACGTATCGCGGGACGGGAAGTCTATTGCGAGCGACCACAGATTCCTTTCGAGTCCTCAGGAAGGGAGGCTTCTCCCTCCCGGGAGCAGCTACCGGACATCCGGCGCCTCCGTAAGGACGCGCTTTCTCGGTAGGGTGCACCCTCCGGATTCGATGTCGAGCGCCGCGTCGGGACTCGCCGGCCTCCTCGAGAGTTCGGTGAGGAGGAGGGTGGAGGGAGAGCGTCGCGTGGCAGTCTCGTTCTCTGGGGGCCTGGACAGCTCGATCGTCGCCCACTGCGCGGCGAGGCACAGCGACGTGATTCTCTGCAGCACCTTCTCGGGCGGGTCGAGAGACGAAAAGCAGTCGGAGTCGATCGCGGAGAAACTCGGCCTCCCGATGGTTTCGAGAGCAGTCACCGGGGACGACATCCGACGAGAGCTGAAGGCGCTGGACCTTCCCTTCGAGCCGACGCCGATGGACCGGGCACTCTGGTGCATCTATTCGACGACAGCGAGGCTCGCGAGAGAGAACGGGGCGGAGACGATACTCCTCGGCCAGCTCGCGGACGAACTCTTCGGAGGCTACGTAAAGTACGTGCGGGCGACAGAGGAGGGAGGAGTCCTCGCGGCGGAGACGATGATGGAAGAGGATCTCGCTCGCTGCGGGCAGGTGGGACTTGTGCGGGACGAACTCGCCTGCTCAAGGTATGCGGAGCCTAGGTTCCCGTTTGCGGATGAGAGTGTGGCGTCCTTCGCCCTAAGCATCTCACCTGATTTCAAAATCTGGGGTGGCACTAGGAAACACGTGTTGAGGGAATCGGCGAAGCTACTGGGACTGCCTGAGGAGGTGGCCGAATCGCCGAAGAAGGCGGCGCAGTACAGCTCCGGGATCCTCAAACTGCTCCCCTAGCTTCGATTCCTTTTTAATGTGGGGCGTGGACCCGAGCACGTGATTCCCGCTCCACAGCCCAAGGGAAGAGTTGTCGGCTACAAACCACTTCAGGAGAGGTTCTCTTACTACGCCCTCGACGACGGGACGGTTCTCGGCGTCAAGCCGGCGGTAGTCAAGGTTACGAGGCTGCAGAATCCAGACGGCAGCCTGGCGTACGCCCCGGATGGTTCACCTGCGTATTTCTACGCGACGCAGAACGTGACCCAGATCCTCTCCCCGGAGGAGTACAAGACGATGGTCTCCCACGAACTGGGCGAATGAATCGAGTCTATCTCGCCTCGGAAGACTCTTTGCTCCTGAGACGAGTCCTGGCCAGGTTCTCCGGGGAGGCCTGCCTAGAGATTGGTTCTGGAAACGGGGGGAACTTGTCTGAACTCGTCAAACGCTTCAGCTTCGTCGTCGGGACGGACATCGTGCCCCCGGAGATGCCCTTGGGCGGGTGCGAATTAGTTCTCGCAGACAGAGCTTCCTGCTTCAGGGACTCCACTTTCGACCTCGTTGCCTTCAACCCTCCGTACCTGCCCTCGGAAGAGGTTTCAGATGCCGCGGTCGATGGCGGGAGAGACGGGGTTGACGCGGCCGTGGCATTTCTCGAAGAAGCTGTCAGGGTTGTGAAGGCTACAGGGACGATAGTGATTCTCCTTTCGAGCTACAATCCGAAGGAGAGGATAGAGTTCATCTGCAGGAAGCACGGACTGACGATGACCATCGAAGAGGGCGAGAGGCTCTTCTACGAGACTCTCGCGGTCTATTCCATCCGGAGGGCCCCCGCAATGAGGGCGGCCAGCCCGGGCCCGTAGCGAGCGAGCGAGCGAAGAGGTTCGATCGACTCTGGCGCGTCAAAGGGTTGGTGGGGCGCGTCAGAAGATCCCCGCCCTCTCGACGCGTACCTACCTGGACAGCGCCGGAGCCGGTCTTCCGCCTCTCTCCGTCACCCGGGCCATGGAGGAGTTCGTGGAAGAGTGGTCGCGTGAAGGAGAACGTTGGGAGGATTGGCTCGCCGATATCGTGAAGCTGAGAAAGCTGTTCGCCAAGCTGATTGGCGCGAGAGACAACGAGGTGGGGGTTGTACCGAGCGCGAGCCTCGGGCTCGTTGAATTGGCCTCCTCGCTCGACCTCTCGAAGAAGAAGGTCGTCGTGAGCGACCTCAACTTCCCCAGCAACATCCTGCTCTGGCAGAGAATGCGCGAGTCTGGGCTCCTGAAGAAGGTCGTGGTCCTCCGGGGGCGCAACGGAATCGTCCCCCTCGAGGCGTGGGAGCGGGCGATCGACGAGGAGACCGCGGCTGTCGCGGTCGATTACGTTTCGTGGTTGAGCGGGTACCGGGAGAGGGTGAGAGAGATAGCGGACCTCGCACACAGGATGGATGCAGTGGCTCTCGTTGACGCCTTCCACGGGGTCGGTGTATTCCCCATAGACGTCAAGCGTGACGGAGTCGATGGGCTCGTCTGCGGCTTTTACAAATGGCTCTGCGGACCCCATGGAGCGGCTTGCGTATTTCTCGACGAGAAGCGTCTTGACTCAATGAAGCCCGCCTACCTCGGCTGGTTTGGGGTGAAGGACAACGTGATTGAGAGGGCTCAGGTGAAGAGAGACCCGTTCGACATACCATTCCCTGCAGATAAGGCGGAGCCTTCGGCGACGGCCGCGAGGTTCGAGTGGGGGACGTCGGCCGCGGTGGTCGTTCGCGGGGCCATAGAGGCCATGAAGTTCGCTCTCTCCACGGACCCCGGGTCGAGGTTCAGGGTGATTACGAGGAGAAAGGAGGAGTTGATCACCGGCCTCCGGGGGCTCGGGAAGAAGATGCTGACCCCTCCCCTTGAAGAGAGCCCCGGGGGTGGCATAGTCACCTTCGAGTCGAAGGATCAGAGGCTGCTCGTCGAGAAGCTGGCAGCGAAGAGGATAGTCGTGTCAGGTAGGTACAACCATCTGCGGGTCTCGCCTCACTTCTACAACACAGCGGAGGAGATTGACCAGCTCCTACGCGCGCTCAGGGCGAGCTAGGGTTGCCGGGAATGACGAAGCGAGGGATTCTGCGCTCGTACTCGCTTATCTCGGCCTCGTAGTTCTCGAGAGTGAATGCGACGTCGTCCATCCCTTTCAGGAGCCTCTCTTTGATGTATGGCTCGACCTCGAAAGCCAAGGTCGTCTTTCCGTCTGAAATTGTCTGGCTCGCGAGGTCTACGGAGAGGGTAAGGTCCGCGGAGGCGGCCCTCTCCCTGAGGTCTATGACCTTCTGATTCGGGAGACGCACGCAGAGGAGGCCGTTCTTCGATGCGTTGTTGTAGAAGATATCGCCGAAGGAGGATGCGATGACGCACCTTATTCCAAAGTCCGCCAGAGCCCAGACTGCGTTCTCCCTTGAGGAGCCGATACCGAAATTCTTCCCGGCCACGAGAATCCTTGCCCCTCTGAACGCAGCTCTGTCCAGGACAAAGCGCCCGTGAACGTTGCCCTTCTCGTCGTGCCTCAACCCGTAGAAGAGATATCTTTCGAGCCCTCTTCTCTCTATCACCTTCAGGAACTGCGCGGGAAAGATCTGGTCTGTATCGACATCGTCCGCCTCGAGAGGGCAGACCTTTCCGATAACCTCTCGAAGTGGCTCAGGCATTCACCCCACCCGGAGCCAGCTCCTCGGGGTTGACGAGCTCGACATCTCGTGTATCGACAAACCTACCATGAAGAGCCGCTGCCGCAGCCATGATGGGGCTGACCAGGTGCGTCCTCCCTCCTGGTCCCTGCCTGTTCTCGAAGTTTCGATTCGATGTGCTGGCGCATCTCTCGCCTGGGGAGAGTTTGTCTTCGTTCATCCCGATGCACATGCTGCACCCTGAGTTCCTCCACTCGAACCCCGCCTCTATGAATATCCTATCCAGCCCTAGCGCCTCCGCGTTTTTCTTCACGAGCTGGGAGCCGGGGACCACCAAGGCACGGACTCCTCGGCTGACACTGTTGCCCTTTACGACTCGGGCGGCCTCTGTCAAATCGGAGAGCCGCGCGTTGGTGCACGAGCCGATGAAGACCGTATCGAGAGGGATATCTGTTATTCTCGTTCCTGGTGCGAGCCCCATGTACTTCAGCGCACGTTCCAGGCTCAGAGCATCCTCTTTTGACGGCGCTTCGCTGGGAGAGGGAATACTCTCAGTAACGCCTGCGGTCATCGCCGGGTTCGTTCCCCAGCTGACCTGGGGCTCTAGGTCGGAGAGATTGAAATCGGCCCTAGAGTCGTAATCGGCACCTGGGTCAGATGGGAGCGACCTCCACTGCTCCAACGCCTCTCCCCAATCCTCTCCGCTCGGGGCGAATCGGGAGCCTCTGATGTATTCGTAGACCTTCTCGTCCGGCGAGATGATCGCGGTCCGGGCCCCTCCCTCGATTGCCATGTTCGTTATCGTCAACCTTTCTTCGACAGAGAAGTTCGAGGTAGCCTCGCCCCCGAACTCTACGACGTGCCCGATAGCGCCCCCTGTCCCGATCCGCCTTATGACCGAGAGGATGACATCCTTAGATGTGACCCCGTGAGGAAGCCTCCCCCTAAGGGTGACTGCCATCTCCCTCGGCTTCTTGAGCCACAAGGACTGAGTAGCAAAGACGTGCTCGCCCTCGCTCGAGCCTATCCCGAGAGCGAGCGCCCCCAGGGCGCCGTGCGTTGAGGTGTGGCTGTCGCCGCATGTTAAAGTGATCCCCGGGATCGTCAGCCCCAGCTCAGGCCCGATCACGTGTGAGATTCCCTGGTAGGGGCTGAAGTAGTCGAACAGAGTGAACCCGAACTGTGCTGCGTTGTTCGTGAGCGCCATCATCTGCCTGCTCGACATCTCGTCGGCGACGGGAAGACTCCTGTCCCCCGTCGGTACGTTGTGGTCCATCACCCCGAAGGTGAGGTCGGGACGCCTAACCCTCCGCCCGGCCTTTCTGAGAGCCTCGAAGGCGAGGGGGGAGGTTACCTCGTGGGTGAGATGCCTGTCGACGTATATGAGTGACTGCCCGTCGGGCCTCTCTGCGAGCAGGTGGCTCTCCCAGACTTTCGAAAAGATCGACTTGCCCGTGGCGCTTC
>VBPQ01000091.1 GCA_005877185.1 Nitrososphaerota archaeon | reverse complement strand
GATCCCCAGCGTCGAGGCGTCTTCCCTAGCCATATACTTCGTCGCCACCGCGCTCGCGGCCGCAGTTCTGACGGCGGTCACGTAGGTGCCGTCCACGATGGCGATCGGCATTCCACTCTTGGCGTCCAGGAGAAGTATCGAGCCGATAACCGTCGGGAGGCCAAATTTCTCTCTGTTCCTCGCGAAGGCGGAGACGACTTTGATTCCCAGCTGGTCCTTCCCGGGGAGGTATGCCGGCATGAACGCGCTCACACCTTCGTGCGCTTCTACCCTGATCGTGTGGCGGACGGGCATCACGGCGTTCCCCGAGCCGAGGTCTCGGAAGGCGTCCTCCACCGCCTCGATCGCGGTGGGGTAGTCCAGGACGCCCGCAATGTCGCTGGCACCCAAGATGAGTGTCATTTCAGCGCAACCCCCGCCCGCCTGCCCGGGGGTGATTACCTGGTCGAGCCTCCGCCGCGATCAGGTCTATCTTTGCGATCACTCCATCAATCTCTTCTCCTGAGGAGACGAGCACGGCCGGGACATAACCGAAGAGTGAGAGTAGAGCTCCAGTCGGCGTATCCCCGTTGACGACTGGCAGGGCAGGCCCCATGAATTTTCTGACCGGTTGAGACAAGACCTTCACCGGCTCGCGACTCTCGGCCAAGAGAGTAAGGATGCCGCTCTCTGTAACTGAACCGACAGAGCGCCCCCCCTCCAGGACAGGCATCTGAGAGATGCCGCGCTTCTTCATCAGCGCGATGCAGTCCGAGAGCTTCTCGGCTGTCTGCACACTAATCACGGGTGACGACATCACATCGGCTGCCTTCCTCTCCGCGGTCGCCCTGCTCGAACTCAGAGCCTCAGAGATCGCCTTCAGCGAGCTGAACGCCGGGTCAACCACCCCTGCCTCAATCTTAGCGACGAGGGACTGGCTTACGCCCGCATCACGCGCCAGCCTCGCCTGCGTCATCCCCAGCTGAAGCCTGAGCCTCTTGAGCTGCCTCGGGTCGACGAGCGCGAAGGCCATTATTCTTATCGGAATAATCTTGTCAAGAGGTTATTTATAGTATTAGTAACAAGACTGAGCGAGATATGACATCAACCATACCGACGGAGCCTATCGGGAGCATCCCGAGGCCTTCCGAGCTGCTGCAGGCAGTGCGGGATCACGCCGTGGGGAAGATTTCGCTTCACACCCTCGAAGCCGCCTATGACTTGGCCATCGAGGAGACGATCAGGCAGTTCGAGGCTACAGGCTCGCCGATAATTACGGATGGGGAGCAGAGCAAGCCGAGCTTCGCTACATACCCCGTCGCGGGCGGAAGGAACATCGTCGAATCGGGGGGGCTGGTGGTGACCTTCTCCGATAGGCACGTCCGTACCTTCCCGAAGCTGACCTCGGGGCCGTTCAGGTATCAGCAGTACGCTTCGGATTATGTGAAGAAGGCGAGGGGGTTCACCTCCCTTCCGCTCAAGCAGGCGGTAATCTCTGCGAGCCTTCTCTCTACGCTATACCCAGAGAAATCCATCCACGGCTACTCGCGCGAGGCCTTCACTGAAGACCTCATACAGGAGGTCGCGAAGGACATCAGCGGAAGCCTCACGGCAGGGGCCGAGGTCGTGCAGGTAGACTTCACGGAGGCGCCCCTCGCGAGGAAGCTGGACCCGAGCGGCAAGCTGCTGAAGGAGTTCGTGGCGATAAACAACGAGGTGTTCAGCAGACTCAGGCCCGGGGAGCGGGAGAGGGTGGGCGTTCATGTCTGCAAGGGCGGCGACTGGGATTCCACGCATAGCGGGGAGGTGGACTACGCGAAAGTCATCCCGGAGGTCTTCGAGCTGAGGGTACCACGGTTCTACTTCGCAATCGCCGGTGAGGCAGACCCGGATCGCACCTTGAAGCTTCTGGCCGACTACGTAGAGGGGAGGAGGAAGATATTCGTCGGTGTCACAGACCCGATCAACAATGAGCAGGAGACACCCGAGGTCGTCGAGAGGCGAGTCATCAAGGCGGCGAAGCTCATCGACCTGAAGAACCTCGGCACGACGGACGACTGCGGCTTCGCGCCGTTCGGGGACGACACCTCGACGACGAGGGAGCTTGCCTTCGCAAAGATACACGCTAGGGTAGAGGGGACTCGTAGGGCAGAGCGGAAACTTCGCTAGCTGTTTCCCGCCGCGCTCCCGCGGCTACCCTCCAGGAACGAGCCGTAGGTTCGTGAGAACTCCGTGCCGCCAAGCGGTGGAACCGACCCGATCTTGAGATTCTCCGTCACATGCTCTGGTTGCTTGTGGCCCACGAGGGGAGCGATGACTGATGGGTGGGCCGAGCGCGGAAACTGCAGCAGGAAGCTGCTGCGCGAGTAACCCTCCTTCTGAGGATAATCGGCCGAGAGCAGCCGCCCGTGGTCGAGCGGGGCGCTGGTGAAGATGCCCACACGAAGGTGTTCGGCGGCCTCGAGTACCGATAGCTGGTCATCCATCACCCTCTGATTCCGGGTGAATGCCTCCGTCATCCCCAGATTCAGGGGGAGCTGGATGAACCGGAATCCATGGTCGCCTCCCCCGACGTTCCTCGCAACGTCGACTACATCATCCAGGTTCAGGTGCTCGGGGTGGGAGTGGGGCACCCTGAAGGAGTTCCATGTTGCGAGCCCGTAGTACCTCAGCCTTCCCCTCCGCCTCTCCTCCTCGTAGTAGGAGAAGACAGCCTCGAGTCTCTCCAGAAAGCGCCTGATTCCGATCTCCCTGAGCCACGCCTCCCCTGCGTTGTGGAGGTACATCAGGTCCAGGGCGCCGACTCCCAGGTTTCTCAGGCTGCGCTCGAACTGGACCCTTAGGAAGGGGACGGACGTGCTGTGCATTTCGGCTCCAATCTCGTCGGGCTTGAGAATCCCGGGCTTCACGAATTCTCTGTGGATGTACGTCCAGATATCCATCGGAAGTTCTCCGTCGTTGGTGACGTAGCCGTTCTTTGAGGCGAGAAATACCTCCTCCCTCTTCACGACTCCCTCCCGTGCCAGCCTCTGGAGCGCCCTGCCTACCGACCTCTCGCCTCTTTGAGACCTGTAGTTTATCGCCGTGTCGACGACGTTAATCACGCCAGATTTCAGCGAAGTGAAGACGGCCTCCTCCACGAGCTGGTCTGTGTACGCGTCCGGGTTCCCAAGATACGTTCCGGTCCCGAGCGACCCGAGGCTCAAAGACTCGAAGGTCCTGAAGTGGGAGCCTAGAGCGCTCTTCCCCCTCACCGACCTCTCGGCGAACCTCTTCGTGCCTTCTGCGGTGACGTGCCCGTCCAGGGTCAAGGTTTGATACCAGTCGGCGCAGGTCGGTGGCTTAAGGACTGCGACGGCCTCCGCACCATCGGGCACCTGTCACAAGGAGGTCAGCCGCCTAGCTCTTGTCGAGGGCACTGTTGGCAGCCTGAAGGTACGCACTCGGTTTCAATTCGCGTAGCCTTTCTCGCCTCAGGCCGCTCTTCGAGGCGAGGTCGAGGTCTACGACCACAGAGGTTCTCTTGTCTTGGGCCCCCTTCTCGAGTAGCTCCATGACACGCTCTTTCTTGTCGTAGACGAGGTCGATCACACAGCTTCTCCCGAGAAACTTTGGAGGATGGTAGACGTTCGGGGCGACTACAGGCACACGATTCTCGAGGGCACGCGCCCTCAAGTAGACGAGCCATGGTTCAGTTCCCCTGGCGGCTATGAAGGAAGGGACTACCAATAGCTCGGCGCCCATCAAGGCCAGAGTCCTGGCGCTCTCAGGGAAGACCACATCGTGGCAGACCAGGACGCCGACCCTAGCACCGTCGACCGCGAATAGCCTGAATCCGGAACCCTCGGTCGCGATTCTTTTCTCCCTCCGGTAGAGATGCACCTTGTCCTGACGAGAGAGGACCGACCCCATCGGCGAAACGGTGAGGCTTGTAAGGTGGGTCTGACCGTCCCGAGACTCATAGTACGCTCCCAGGTTGACGTATGCGTCGAGCTCCTCCGCGAGTTTCGTGAAGCGCCGAAGGATGGGGTCGTTGCCGTTCTCGAGGACTTTGGAGAGCAGCCAGTGCTCGGGGAGGCAGATCAGCCTCGCTCCCATCTCGGATGCACTTCGAACCAGGGCCTCTGCATTTTTGAGCGCTCTGCCCGTGTTATTCCCGTAAATGCCGGTCTGAACGGCTGCGACCCTGATGCGCCCCAAAGACCTCCCCCACATCGCGTTGCGACCTCAGGTATTTCTGGATGGTCGATTTTTGCAAAGATAATACACACCATCTTCAACGGCCCAAATTTGTGAAGGAGCACGAGCGAGCCGACCCATTGAAGGACATCAAGTCGTCCCGCGGGAGAGAGCTCGAGGGAAGGATAGTCATCCTCTGCGTGACCGGCAGCGTCGCCTCCATTGAAGTCCCTTCACTCGCAAGAGAGCTGATGAGGCACGGGGCAGAGGTAAACGCGGTGATGTCCGAGGCAGCCGAGAAGCTCGTGAGGCCCGAGACGCTGGAGTGGGCGACTGGTAACCCTGTCGTCAGGAGACTTACGGGGAAGACGGAGCACGTAAGGCTGGCAGGAAAGTGGAAGGGCAAGGCCGACCTGGTCCTTATCGCGCCCTGCACCGCGAATACGATGTCGAAGATAGCGGTCGGCATTGACGATACGCCCGTCACGACGATTGCGTCGATGGCACTCGGCGGAGGAATCCCACTCGTAATCTGTCCGGCCGCCCACGAGCCGATGTACAAGAATCCGGCCGTCGTCTCGAACTTGCAGAGGCTGCGGGAGAGAGGCGTCGATTTCGTGGGACCGAGGTTCGAGGAGGGGAAGGCGAAGATGGCTAGCGTCGACGAAATCGTTCAGGCTGTGCTCCGCAGCTTCACGAGGAAGGACATGCAGGGAAAGCGGGTGGTGGTGACGGGAGGCCCGACCGTCGAATTCATCGACCCAGTCCGAGTAATCACCAACCTGAGCTCGGGCAAGATGGGTCTCGCGCTGGCGATGGAAGCCTGGAGAAGAGGGGCAGAGGTGTCCTACATCTTTGGGGGAGGTCTGTATCCTCCTGACTTCATCCGGTCGAGGAGGGTGTTGACGACGAGGGACATGCTGGACGCCGTCCTGTCTGAGATCAAGGCCAGCGAGGCAGACGCTTTCATTTCCGCAGCAGCGCCGGGCGACCTCGCCCCGACGGCGGCGGCCGAGAGCAAGATACCAACGCGGGAAGGCGAGATCGACCTCAGGTTGAAACCCACCCCGAAGATAATCGATAACGTGAGGAAGAGATGGCCGAAGCTGTGCATAGTCGCCTTCAAGGCCGAGACCGCCCTCTCGCAAGAAGACTTGAAGCAGGCTGCGAAACGATTCATGCACCACGCGGGTGCAGACCTGGTGGTGGCCAACGACGTCTCCAACGGGAAGGGGTTCGGGGCGGACACGAACAGCGTGCTAATACTCGACGGTGGGACGACGAAGAAGTTGAGCGAGCGACCCAAGGAGCAAATAGCGAAGGTGATTCTCGATATGGTGGCAGCACGGTTGAAGAAAAAACACCCAAGTCTGTCGACCACCGGGGAATCTTCAGGCTGAAAACTGGAAAATCCCCGCGCATCGCGCCGCCGAGATGGCAATCGTCGAGGAATACACTTCTACCACAGGAACGCGGAGGCACAAGAGGGTCTACGAGAGCGGGCCAGCAGCGCCAAGGGACTCAGAGACGCCAAACTCTCGACCTAGAGGGAGGGCATGCCTCGCCGAGTCAGGGAGGGTAAGTTGCGGCTAGAGTCTCTGTTGAGGAGGCGGGCCATGATTCGGGCCTTCAAACGAGACGCAATCGAGGATGACAAGGTTTGGAGAATCTTGAGAAATGCTTGGAGGGCTCCTAGCGCCGGCCATCTGGAGCCGCAGGACTTCATGGTCGTCAGGGACGAGGGCGTCAAGAAGAGCCTGGCCGAAGCGGCTCTCGGGCAGACCTTCATAGAAGAGGCGCCCGTGGTAATCGTCGTCTGCTCCGACACGAGGAGGAATGTTGGTAGGTATGGGGAGAGGGGGAGGAATTTCTACAGCATCATAGATGGATCATTCGCATCTTTCATAATACTACTCTCCGCCGTTGAGCTAGGCTTGGGAGCCTGCTTCGTGGGTGCTTTTGACGATGAGAGGGTGTCGAACGTCCTGAAGCTTCCG
>VBPQ01000085.1 GCA_005877185.1 Nitrososphaerota archaeon | reverse complement strand
GTTGAAGGTCGCGCGGAAGACTTTCTCAAGCAGGAGAAGAGGTCTTCCCGTCGTTATCGAGAGGAGGCCCTATAACGCTGAGACGCCGATGGACTCGCTTGCAACTGGCGACATGACTGCAAATCGCTCCTTCTACGTGCGTAACCATTTCTCGATTCCGAAAGTCGACTCCTCTAGGTGGAGTCTGAAGGTAAGCGGGGACGTCGAGAGACCACTTCGCCTGTCTCTGCCCTCGATTATGAAGATGCGGACCAAGACGGTCGTAACTACCATGGAGTGTGCCGGGAATGGTCGCAGCAACATGAACCCCAGACCCCCGGGTACACCGTGGCACGCGGGAGCGCTTGGCACGGCCTCTTGGACGGGAGTCCCGCTGAAGCAGGTCCTTGCCAAGGCTGGCGTCAAGGATTCGGTGGTCGAAGTTCTGTTCAGAGGAGCAGACTCCGGTCTCGTAGGAGGCCGGATGACGCATTTCGAGCGCAGTCTGCCCATCAATGAGGTCATGAACGAGAATGTAATTCTCGCATTCAGAATGAACGGAAGACCGCTGCCAATGAGTCACGGCTACCCAGTCAGACTGAATGTACCAGGATGGTACGGAATGGCGTCAGTGAAGTGGCTCGACGAAGTCTCTCTGATTTCTGAACCCTTTGAGGGTCGGTTCCAGAGCTCAAGCTACGTCTATTCAAAGGGGGACGGAAGTCCATCGATCCCCGTTACAAAGATGAGAGTGAAATCACTGATCACAGCTCCTTCCGAAGAAGCTAGAGTGAAATGCCGGTCTCCTGTCTCCGTCTCGGGCCTAGCGTGGTCGGGATACGGGAAGATTCAGCGGGTCGAAGTCAGGTTCGGTAACTCTCGGTGGAGAAAGGCGAAGCTCGTCGGGCAAGACCTGGGCCAGTTCTGTTGGAGACGGTGGACGTGTCGATGGGCTCCCGGTAAGCCGGGAGGCTACACGATCTCATCCAGGGCAGTTGACGATTCGGGCAATTCTCAACCGGAGGCTGAAGTTTTTGATGAACTCGGGTATGGTTACAACACGGTCACTCGGATAAGTGTCAGAGCTGTCTAGACCTGCAGAGACCCGGTCTGCAGAACAACAGCGGTCGAGAAATTTGCAAATTTCAGAGAGTACCCGGCAAGAATCTGTTCCTCTGTTTTTCAAGATGCTGTTAGCTTCATGGCGAGCCAGACGAAGACCGAAAGCCTTCCGTCACAACAATATTATAAGATAACGAGAAAGTGCGTTGCTCCGTGCTCTGCATTGCATGCTCCCCTGAGGTTCGGCATCCGGCACCGAAACCGCTCTCGATGACGTCTGGAGGGTAGCTTGCAGCCCAGCCCGCAGCCTGTGGTCGCACCACTGACCCGCGCAGCGATCTTTCTCACCCTCACCGTGAATCCGGGCGACGCGAATCGTCCAGTCATACGGTCTCTCTGTGGAGACCTCGCAGCTCTCTTGCGCGCGGTGGGATTTCGGGACCTTGAAGGAAACCTTTCTTGCATAATGGGGTTTGGGTCGGACGTGTGGGACGGACTCTTTGGGTTGACGCGGCCGGCAGAGTTGAGAAAGTTCCAGGAGATTCGTAGTGGAGGGCGCCACGCCGTCTCCACCCCGGGCGACCTGTTTTTCCATATCCGCGCAAAGCGCATGGACCTGTGCTTCGAGTTAGAGGCGCAAATCATGGCACGTCTCGGAGGCGCGGTCTCGGCGCAGGACGAGGTGCACGGGTTTCGTTACTTTGACGACCGCGATCTCATCGGTTTCGTCGATGGGACCGAGAATCCAACGGGTCAGGCAGCCATCGACGCCACAGTCATCGGTGATGAGGATGCCGGGTTCGCCGGCGGCAGCTACGTAATCGTGCAGAAGTATCTCCACGATCTAGCCGGCTGGAATGCCCTCCCCACGGAAGCACAAGAACGCATCATCGGCCGCACGAAGCTCTCGGACATCGAGCTGGACGACGCCATTAAGCCGACCTCGGCGCACAACGCGCTCACCACGATTGTGGAGGGCGGAAGAGAGGTCAAGATTCTACGCGATAACATGCCCTTCGGTCACGCTGCCCAGCGAGAGTTCGGCACATTCTTCATCGGCTACAGCCGTTCGCCCCGTACCATCGAGCAGATGCTGGAGAACATGTTCATCGGCCGGCCGCCCGGCAACTACGACAAACTGCTGGACTTCAGCCGTGCTGTCACTGGCAATCTCTTCTTCGTGCCATCCGCGACCTTCATGGAGAGCGTGGCAGGCGACTAGCTCGCGGCAAAGGTGGAGCGAAATGAGATCGGTGTCGGTAATGAGTCGCGAGCGACCTGAAGCGATAAATCGCCGCGAGCCCCTCGCGAGAAGGATTCGGTAATGCTGAAGATTCAGACTGGATGCCGCGAGACAAGAAGTGGTAAGCCGGAGGCAAGCACTCCCAGATAAGAGGGTGGACAGGAATTGAAACCCTTCGCAACTCCATGAAGTCACTCGTGACTTGGGTGACCCCTCAGCCGCGCCCTGCTGAACTCCACCTGGGACTTCCCAGGGAAGCGGCCAGAAGGAGCTGGTTGTCGGAGGCCTGGACCGTCTGCGTTATCCTCTGACCGAGCGTCTCCCCCTCTGTCGCCGCCATGCTGCTGAGGAATTCAACGTACATGTCGGGCTTCGGGGTGGCAGTCCTTTGCGCGGCGGCCTGAAGGAGCTCGTGGGGCGTCGTCGACTCGCCTATACCGGAAGCGAGAAGCCCGCGGTCGGACTTTCCTGATTTACCCGGTAGGAAAGGAAGGCATGGCTGAGCCAAAGTCGGTTCGGAGATCGGTCCTCGGTTTGCTCAACGAGTCATGAGCGGTTACTTTCTTCTTTCTTCTTCACCTTTCTTCAGTTTTCTTTTTTCTGCCTCCAATATCTTGTCTAAGACGTTAAAGCGAGCGTTCCACTGCTTGGTCATTTCTTGAATCCACCCTTCGATCTCTGACATAGCCTCGAGATTGATGCGGTAGATGCGCTGTTGCGCCCGCTTCTCCACACGCACAAAATTTGCTTCCCGCAACACTTTGAGATGCTGTGAGATCGCTGGAGCGCTTACGGCAAAATTATTGGATATGTCGGTGGCAGATAATTGGCCGTTACTCGCAAGCAGCTCTATGATGTCGCGCCTTGTAGGCTCAGCGAGTGCATAAAACAGGCGCTGTCTCGCTGTCCTGTTGTCTCGCTGCATTCCTGGCATGTGATGAAGGTACCTTCATCGCGCTCTTACCTTTATTCTCCTTTTTTCATTTTTTTCCAAGAGCTCATCGAGACGATCGAAGGAGTCATTGACTCCTTCTTCCATGCCACTCTGCATCATTCCGTCTCGGTCAGCGATTGACTGGAAAACAGACTGCATAGTCACCCTGGTTCTCCCACCGGGCAATTCCATAAATTTCGCCGTCTCAAGACTTACGTGCCCTTTTTCTGGTAGCCCCTCAAATTCAAAGGTATCGATCATTCTCTCAGGTGCGAGAACTTCGTGATAGACGCCGTGAAACCCGAATTCATTCCCGTCCTTGTCCTTGTGGGTGTATCGCCACATGCCACCGCTTCTCGGTTCAAATTTCTCCAGATTCATCGTATATCTTCGTGGTCCAAGCCACTGTGTATAGAGCTTCGGGTCCGTGAATGCCTTGAAGACGAGCTCTCGAGGTGCGTCAAACTCCCTCGTAATGAAGAGCTCCTGTCTGCCAGATTCTGCCGTAATTTTTGTCTTATTCACATTTGCTCACTCCTTGCTAATTAAGTCAATACTTAATTAAGCTTTTGTTTTCGGCTGTGCGCCGGACGGAGGAGGCTGGGGGGAATGAGAGTGTTCGTGCGGCTCTCATTTTGCGACGTTATACAATCGAAAGATGAATTAACGTCGCTTGCCCGGCGTTGCGTCGTGTCCACCTTACCATATATCTCAAGGCCGGCACAAGACCCGGTCTGCGGAATGACAGTGGACGAGAAATCTGCAAAATTTCAGATAGAATATGCGGGGAGGATCTACTACTTCTGTTCAGCAAGATGCTTGGAGAGCTTCACAGCGAACCCGACCAGATACACAAGGTGAATCTCCCATCACTCGACGTATTCTACGCCACTCAGATCCGCAAATGCTCTATCTCCCGTAAGGAATTTGATGCCCATCTTCCTGGACAGGAAATAGCCGAGAGCATCAGCATACGATATGTTATGGCCTTTGCGTTTGAGTTCCAACCTCAACTTCATCGAACCCGCTATATCTTCTGATTCAAAGTCGATGAGATACTTGGAAAAGCTGTCGAGTATGTCGGAGGCCACCTTGAAATCATAGCGTTCTATGGATCTGTAGAATACTTCAAGCAGGTTGAGCTTCGTTAAGACACCATCCTGTTCCTCGAAATAATGCCTATAGGATGGGCGGCCGCTCGTGAAGGCTAGAACAGCGTAGCTGTCGTAAAAGTATCTGGCTGGCGTCGCCTAATCCCAGCCCTTTTTCATCTCTTCCTTCTCGAATTGCAAGTCCTTGAACGGATACTTTCCGAACAAGCGCCTAATATCGGAAGCCTTTCTGACCGATATTTCGACTACTTCCCCTTCCTTCAGCCCCTCCTTCTCTACGACTTCCTTGGGGACCACGACGCCGTAAGAGTTACCCCACCGCTTGAGTTTGGCTCTGCCCTGCATAGTTATACATGTATAACTTCCTACTAAAAAACCTTTCGAACAGGGTAGACTTCCTTAAATTGCGAGTTTCGGAAGGAGAAGCAAATTGATCGTTGACCTGCATGAAGACATCTCCGATTACTTCCTGATGGCTGGTGCAACATCGGTCACCCAACCCTTCGATAAGGACATGGAAGGCAGGCACGTCGACATACCCAAGTACAGGAAGGCGGGAGTCCGCCTTGTCTTCGGTTCGATCTTCCCGATGGTCGGTGGCCTGAACTCAAGGCTCATGGCGGGCCTGAGCGGAATGTACAAGGAGTGGTCTCCGGCATCTGTCCCGGCCGCGCCGAGAGAAATCGCGATCGAGCAGGTCAAGACCTACTACTCTCTCGAGGAGATGTATGGGAAACACCTTCGGCTGGTCAGGACCGGGAAAGACCTGGATGGTCTCACGTCCAAGGTCGGTATCCTCTTACACCTGGAAGGATGTGAAGCGCTCAGCGAACCTGAAGACCTGAGAATCTTCTACAGGCTCGGAGTCAGGTCGATTGGCCTGACTTGGAATTACGACAACAAGTACGCGTCTTCGTGTCGGTCGGGAAAGGACTATGGTCTGACAGGAGAAGGTGAGGCACTCGTCAAGATGGCCAACCGCCTTGGTGTAATGGTGGACCTCTCTCACGCTGGCCCGAGGACCTGTCGAGATGTCCTCGAGCTTTCCGAGACCCCCCCATTCTTCAGCCACGCGGACGCCTACTCGGTTCAAAAACACCCTCGCAACGCGACCGATGAATTGATCAGGAAGGTGGCTAGGAGGAGAGGCGTAATCGGTCTCACGTTCATCACCTCCTGCATCGGGGAGCCCGCAGACGCATCGAGGTTGGCCGAGCACGCGATGCACATCGCGAGGGTAGGAGGGGCGGGAGCGCTAGCTCTCGGAACAGACTATTTGGGGATCAGGACGACTCCAACCGGGCTCGAAGACATAACCAAGCTGAGCCTATTGACCGACGCGTTGAAGCGGAAGGGCGCGGACAAGGAGATGGCGGGAAAGATGATGTATTCGAACGCAATGAATTTCGTGAAGAGATTCGCCGACTCGTGGGGTGGCTGGTAGGAACGCGAAACTAGAGGAGTCAGCCGAAAACGGTCCGCGGGTGAGTCTCGAATTGGCCGGGCTAGGCCAATAGCTACTCAAAAGAGCGCGACGGCTTAACGAGCGCCCTCATTATAGGTCGAGCATTATCGCGTGTCTCTAGCTTCCCGCCATCCCAATCCCGGCGAGTATCTTTTTCAGGGCTTCTGTGTGATTCGTTTGCATTTCAAGCCTCGGTCCTCGCGTGTAAGAAGACTTGATGATGCCCCTGAGCCTCTCCGTCTCCTTCTCGAGGCCTATCCCGAGCAGAGGGTAGAGTGACAGGTAATCCGCCCACCTCTTGTACAGAGCGAACGTCTTCTTTGCCGCAGCGATGTCTCCACTCTGGCGGCTGTTGTAGACGTCCACTAGCAACTCCGGGAGGCATCCGGACGCAATGCTGCCTTGCGTCCCCGCCTCGAATT
>VBPQ01000095.1 GCA_005877185.1 Nitrososphaerota archaeon | reverse complement strand
CGGATCGCCGAGTAGGCGCGCCCCAGCCAGGGCGGCAACCATTCCATACTAATAGAACATCATATACCAATAGTATATTAATTTTCCCAAGCTAGGTATCCGCCCTGGAAAGATGAAGATGCGAGGACCAAACTTTCCGACAGGGAAGGCCAGATTCCACGGCGAGATGGACGAGACGACTTGCTGTATTCATATGGCATTCGTGAGTGCGTTACAAGCAAGGAATTCCCAGCGAGCATCGTTAAAGGCATAAGACACGGATAGGCGAAGGAGCCCAGAGAGCCAATGCCGTTCGACGCCAGGTCCACCTGGGAAAGGTCTAAACAACTCGCGCCCTTTCCTGCCCATCTGAACCCATACTATGAGGACATCCTCTCCCAGTACGAACAAGCCTACAACGTCGCGGAAATCGGCAGGTCGAAGGGCTACGACCCGAACTACAACGTGGAACCCAGGACGGTCTTCGACCTCGCAGACAGGGTGAACGAGATGCTCGGCTTGGACCAATTCGAGGGGCTCGCAGAGCGCCTGAGAATCCTGCTGAAGACGACGAGCAAGGAGAAAGCCGCCATCAGCATCTCCCAGGAGATAGCGCTGGGGAAGTTCGGAAGGATGGATACCGCCAAGGCGCTCGAGTACGGCGTCAGAACGGGTCTCGCAGTCATAACCGACGGAGTCACCGTGGCGCCCATTCAAGGAATCTATGCGGTTTCAGTGAAGCAAAACGATGACAACAGCAGCTACGCATCCGTATCGTACGCAGGCCCGATGCGGTCTGCCGGGGGTACCGAGGCGGCCTTCTCACTCGTGATAGCCGACCTGACGGCAAAGAAACTCGGCCTCTCGAGTTACAGGGCGAGAGAAGAGGAGATAGGCAGATTCACCGAAGAGCTCCGTGTCTACGAAAGAGAAGTCGGGAACTTCCAGTACAGGGTGACCGACGAAGATGTAATGTCGGCGATATCCAACCTTCCGGTGGAGATCGACGGAGTCGAAACAGACCCCGTGGAGGTGGTCGTGCACAGAAACCTGAGCAGGGTCGGAACCGACCGCGTCAGAGGCGGGGCTCTGAGGGTTCTGAACGATGGGGTGGTCGGGAGGGCCCATAAACTGGAGAAGAAGCTGGCGAGCCTGGACGTCTCGGGGTGGGAGTGGCTAGGACAGCTAGGGGGCGGGACACAACAATCTTCCAACGAAACTGAGCACGCAGGCGCCCACTTCGAGGAGGTGATCTCCGGCAGAGCCGTCCTCTCGTCTCCGGGAAGAATGGGAGGCTTCAGGTTGAGGTACGGGCGCTCCTTTAACACAGGCTTTTCAACGATCGGAATTCATCCCGCGCTAGCCACACTCCTGGACTTTCCCGTCGTGGTGGGGACGCAAGTCAAGGTAGACCAGCCAGGGAAGGCCGCGACGATAGCCTTCGTGGACAGCATAGAAGGACCCACGGTTCTTCTAAGAGACGGTTCCGTCAGGAGGATAGATAGTACCGGGCAGGCGGAGGAAGTTCGCGGCGAGCTTGCTAAAGTGATCGACTTGGGAGACGTGCTAATCAGCTTTGGGGACTTCTTGGAGAGCAACAAGAACCTCCCCCCATCGCCGTACGTAGTCGGGTGGTGGGCGCAGGACGTCGAAAACGCCTTCCTCTCGCTCTCAAAGAGGGGGAGCCCCGGTGATGATGGACCCTACAAAGAAATCTTGGGAAGAATTGCAGTCGATCCCTCTGCGAGGGTCTCAGCCGAAGAGGCACTGACACTCTCCAAAGAGTTGAACGTGCCTCTCCACCCTCGTTTCTCCTACCGTTTCGACCGCCTCTCCGCAGCCGAGTTGCTCGAGGTGAGACGGGCTTCTCATTACACGGGCGACCGTGTTGAGGTAGACATCGCACCGCACTACGTGAAGCTGTTACTGGAACGAATGCTAATGCCACACAGGGTGGAGGGCAGCGTTGCGCTTGTTGAAGGTGACGAAGCGCTAGTCTTCGCCCGTCTCCTCGCTCTGGCAGCCGGGCCACCCTCGGAGGATTACAGAGACGCCGCAGATATGATCAGGGGCCTCTCAGGAATCAGAATCGGAAGGCAGACGACAGCTACCGTCGGCGTACGCGTCGGGAGGCCGGAGAAGGCCATGCTGAGGCGCCTCAAACCGCCGGTACACACACTCTTCCCAGTTGGCCCGGGCGGTGGACCTTCCCGAAATCTCCTCACGGCGATTGGTAAGGAGGAAACGGTCGAGGTCGACATCGTCAACCTCGTTTGTCCCTCATGCGGTGCCCGCCGCACTTCGATTAGATGCGACCAGTGCGGCGAGGCGACACAGAGGTTTCTCACATGTCCGCGCTGCAACAAAGACACGAACGATTCCGTCTGTCCGAGCTGCAAGATCAAGACCGTGACTCACTCTAAGACGAGGTTCAACCTCAAAAGCAAACTGGAATTCGCCATCAGAAGAGTCCCGCACGACCCGTCGAAACCCATCAAAGGCGTTCGCGGCCTGACCAGCCAGTCGAAGATGCCGGAGTCGCTGGAGAAGGGCATCATCCGAAGCAACAACGGCGTCTATGTCTACAAGGACGGAACGATGAGAATCGACGTCACAAACGCCCCGCTAACTCACTTTAGACCCAGAGACATCAAGACCGACCTGCGCACGTTATCGAGGTTAGGCTATACCGAAGACTACAGAGGCGAGCAGTTGACACGGACGGACCAAATCCTAGAAATCAAGCCTCAGGACGTGATTCTCCCCATCGACATCGCAGACGACCTCGTCCGCATGGCAAATTTCATCGATGAAGAGCTCTCCACGCTCTACAACATCAAACCATTCTACGAGGCAAAGGAGGCTTCCGACCTGATCGGAAGGATTGTCATCGGATTGGCCCCCCACACATCAGTCGGGGTGGCCGGTCGCGTGATTGGTTTCGCGTCTACTCAGGTCTGTTTTGCCAGTCCTTGCTGGCACGCCGCGAAGAGGCGTGACTGCGATGGAGACGGCGACTCGCTTTTGCTCCTCCTCGACACACTGCTCAACTTCTCAACGGAGTACATACCCGACCAGATCGGTGGGTTGATGGACACTCCTCTCCTAATCCAGCCGATCGTAATTCCAGCCGAAGTAGACAATCAGGCTCATAACTTCGATATCGCTTCAAGATATCCCGCAGAATTCTACGAGGCAACACAGAACTATCCACCTGCCGCGTCCCTCGAACCGATGGTGGAAACGATAGGAAGAAGGCTGACGGGCGAGAGGCAGTTCTTCGGGCTCGGCTTCACCCACACTACCTCCTCGATCACAATCAAGCGTTCCAGAGGAGCATACTCTACCCTGAGAACCTTGGCTGAAAAGATCGCGAAACAGATAGAAGTGGCTGACAAGATTGAAGCCGTGTCAACGAAAGAAGTCGTCGAATCGATAATCAGAACCCATCTGATAAGGGACGTGATGGGAAACACGAAAAAGTACGCGTCGCAGGCTTTCAAGTGTAAGGGCTGTGGCGCGACGTACAGGAGACCACCGATCTCGAGTCGCTGTGACATCTGCGGCAGCGAACTGCGGGAGACACTGACTCAGGCGTCCGTGGAGAAATACCTGGCCACAGCGCAGAGGCTCGCGAGAGAATACAATGTGGACGAGTACCTGAGGAGCCGTCTCGAGATGGCCCAGAGGGAACTGGACCAGCTCTTTCCTGGTAGAGCAAGGTCGACCCAGACGGAACTCACGGAATTCGCGAACTCTACCTGAAGAAATAAGCAGGGGAAGACCCGAAGGAATACTTGACGGTCCTGAAGGGGGCTCTAAGCTCGTGGATTCTCCTCCTCGCTTCTCGTCGTCTTTCGGTTGACAGTCCCAGATGAATTATCTCAGCGACGTCGACCATGTCGTTTCTTCTCATTCCCAGTCGCGTCAGCTCCGAGACGCCGAGCCTCACTCCGCCAGGGTTGGTGTAATGGCGACCCGCCTGCAGGTCTCCGGGAATCAACTGCCTGTTCACGATGATGTTCATCTCCTCGAGCTTGCGCTCCATTGCACCGCCGTCCCCGTACTTGGTCACGTCCAAGGCAACCTGATGCGACCTCGTGAACCCGTTCTTCTCCCCCAGCACGACCTCGCCCAACTCCGAAAGGTGTTCCGCCAGGGCCTTCGCGTTGTTCACTACGTCCCTCGCGTAAGCGTGACCGAACTTCAGGAACTCCGCGAAAGCGAGAGCCTTCCCCGCAACGCTGTGCAGGTGATGGTTACTCGTCGTCCCCGGAAAGACCGACTTCTTGATTTCCTCGGAAAGCTTCAGACTGCTCGCGATAGCGCCGCCCTGCGGCCCAAACAGCGTCTTGTGAGTGCTAAACGTCATCACTTCCGCGCCCTCCCTGAGCGGGTCCTGAAACTGCCCACCGGCCACCAACCCGGCCACATGCGCCGCGTCGTAGCAGACTAGGCCCCCGGCTTCAGTGACAGCCTCACTCAGCTCTCTGACGGGATGGGGAAACAGGAAGAGGCTTCCTCCGAACATGGCCATCTTCACGACCTTCCCCTCCGCGTGCAGCTTCGAGATCCTCCTCTTCGTTTCATCCACATCGATATTCATCTCGCCCTTGTCGAACGCGAAATACTCAATTTCAAGGCCGTGGACGAGTCCCGCAGAACCAGAAAACTCCCTCTTTCCCGTAGATATGTGACCACCGTTTGGGATGGAAAGCGCGAGCATGCTATCCCCTGGGGAGGTGAATGCCGAGTAGACCGCCAAATTCGCGCCGACTCCCGAGGTAGGCCTTACGTCGACAAACTCGGCCTTGAAGAGCTTCTTGGCCATCTGAATCGCGAGAAGTTCGACCTCGTCTATGTACTTGCAGCCGGCATAGACGCGCTCCCCCGGCCAACCCTCTGCGTATCTATGTCCCAGGTCTGATGAAAGAACTTCACGAACCCTCTTGGATGTCACATTCTCGCTCGCTATCATCGGTAGGCTGTCGGCGAACCAACGCTCGTGCTCCCTGACAAGACGGAGAATCTTGCTGTACGCTTCACTGCCCCTCGGCATACCGAGACAAAGTGGCGGATTCTGGGTTCTGTTAAGTTGTCGGTTGAGGCACCGTTCCGGGCCCCCGCCCGGTCAGCCTACAATCTAACCTGGCGAAGAAGACGCTACGCTTAAGAACCTTCATCGAATATGATGGATTGCGATGAGCGGCAAGAAGAAGGGCAATCCCCTTCCCGCGTCGAGCGCGGGACTACTGACGTTCTTCAACGAGGCGACAGAAGGAATCAAGATAAAGCCTGAGCTAGTCATGGCCTTCTCCATAATTCTGGTAATAACCTCGCTTATCATGAATCAGCTATTCCGCTGATTGACCCAGTGTCTTTATTGTCCTCTTCTTCAACAGAGGAGCT
This sequence comes from Nitrososphaerota archaeon, assembly GCA_005877185.1. Classification (GTDB taxonomy): domain Archaea; phylum Thermoproteota; class Nitrososphaeria; order Nitrososphaerales; family Gagatemarchaeaceae; genus TA-13. The sequence goes on along the minus strand of VBPQ01000095.1, from coordinate 200 downwards.
TGCACGAAGGTACGGGAGGCTTTTCTCACTCCCCTCGTCCGCGAGTCTCGTCGCATACCTGGGGGTCTCGGCAGTCCTGCTCGCCCTATTGTTTGATAGGCTACATTTCGACCTGATTCCGACGCTGCTGGGGCTCGCGACAACGTTTGCCTCGGCACTCGTACTCCAATACCTAATCAAGGCCGTAGAACCAAGCTCGA
>VBPQ01000084.1 GCA_005877185.1 Nitrososphaerota archaeon | reverse complement strand
CCTTCTTCGATGATGCTGGCCCCGCCGTCACTGAAACCCCTCCCATGGGCTGCCCGGAGGAGTCCCGCACGACACGGAGTACGAGCCCTTGAACGCCAGTTGTCTGCGCGACGAGGAAGTGAAGAACCGCCAGAGTCCCCCATTCATCCCCACCGACCGCCGTGTACAACCCAGGAGCGAAGTCGCTGAATGCGCTGCCCATAAGGAGGTTCTCAACCCAGTAACCCTTCGCCCCAATAGTCGAGGACATATTCTCCGTGAAGCACGGTTCAGGATTACAGCTCCCGACGATGCTGGCCCTGTCACTCGATGGCTGGAAGACGTAGGCGCCAATACCGCTCAACATCGCTGGGCACGAATACTCCCCCGGCTGGTACAGACCAAGAGGTCGCCCCGCAGAGACATCGGAGGAGGTATAGTATCCTTGAATGATGGCCACCCCTACGGGAAAGTTGAGGGGACCACAGGGTCCGAGGCTCAATCCGCTTAACGGCCACTCCATGGAGGCTGACACGTTGTTAACACTCGAGAGAGTGTTCTTTTCTTGGACTGTTATGGCGATTCCTTGGCCTGGCCTTATCCTGGTCGAATTCAGCAAGAGGTTGAGAGCCAGACCATCGACTGACTTCGCAGTGGTCGAACCACTGGCGAAATATGAGGACGGAGGCGGAAAGGAGTTTCTGGGAGAGAGCAACGCCGAGGTGACCCCAACGACCGCTATTAGTGCGACGACTACCAATCCGAAAACCGTCGCAGTCGAATTAGTTGCCGGGGAACTGCCTGCCTTCAATGTAGTATCGTCGTTAACCCGTTGGGGCATATAGTACTACCCATTAGAACGGCCTCGAGACGCGATTGACCTCGCGCTTACAGAACGAGGGCTTAGTTCACGCTGAAATGAAGCAGAGCAAGCGCTCCCCACTCGTCGCCCGCGACCAGCGTGTAGGCGCCGTGCTGGAGAGGGGCGAAACTCCCCTGAGCGGTCCAGTAGCCCGTGATTGAGATTGAGGTCCCCATGGGCCAGGTTACCGTCTGGTTGCCCATGTCGACCTGCACGACCGCGGAGTCGCTCTTCGGGAGGAAGTGGTAGTAGCTCGTGGAGAAGGGTGGCCTCACGCACAGGTAATTCTGGACGGGGCTCTGCAGACTCACCTTCTCCCCCTGCGTGAAGTTCTCGAGCGTGTAATACCCCTTCAGCAGGACGATACCGAACGGATAGTCGGCGCTGCATCGACCCAGCGAGAAGGTCGTCCCCCAGTTCTGCGCGACCGTGACGTTGTTCATTGATGAGAGACTGTTGGTCTCGCTGATATAGACTTGCAGACTCTTGCCCTGAGAAAATGAGCTGCTGTTGACTGAGAGGTTGAGCACTAGCTCCGAGCCCCCGTTTCCTGTTGCGGAGACTGGCCCCACCGCTTTCGGCGCCGGGAGCAGGAAGGCAGCGACGCCAAGGACTCCGGTCGCCAAGAGCGCCAAGAGGACGAGTCTCTCGTAGGCGATTGATTCCACACGTTGAGTATGGTATGCAGCCGACTTAATCTTAATGAAGCGAACGGGGCGTTCTGGGCGCTAGAACACGGACTCAGGGATTTTGCCAGTTCAACGAGATGGTGGCGACACAGACCTCGGGTCGAGCCGCACCAACCATTTGATTTTGTCGAAATCCTTGTCCGCGGAGACTATTTCCTTCAGGTCGTATTTTCTCATTACCGCCGCGTGGAGACAGTCGTAGGGACTGATTTGAACCTCGTCGTAGATTTCTGCCGCTCCTTGTGCGTCTGCTCCCTCTAGAGGGTAGACTTCGATTCCAAGGGAGGAGATTGCGCTGACCTCGCTCGACACCTCAGAGCGGAGACCGTACTTTCTGAGAGCGTTCGCCACTTCGATAACCGCTAGAACAGAGGTCGAGGCCTCTAGCTCCTTGAGCGCCATCCTTCGGACGAGGCTCGCGCACGATCTCCTGAATACCCGGTCCAGAACCTTCGCGTAGATGAAAACATTGCTGCCTATGTAGAGACTGGACGAACTTATCTCGATTCTATTTGCTCTTCGAGCGATTCGACGGGGACGCCGCGGCGGGTGCCCTTCCCACCGATAAGGACCTTCAGAGGGTCAGCCACACTCGCGAACCTCCTTAGGCGTATCACACCCTGAGAGATGGCCTCGATTGAGACGACCTCTCCCGGCTTCACCCCCACCCCTTCCCGAACCTGCTTGGGGATTGTCGCTTGGTTCTTCGCTGTGACTCTGGACCTAGGCAATGTGCATTAGTTCGTCTTCGACTATTTAGATGTATAAGGGATACGGTAGGAAATATTGTGAGGTTGCAGGGTACGGCGTGGTCGCCGAACCACGCTGCCGTATTATGAATTCATACATCGTAATACTTATATCTGGACAAGTCTGTAGAACGCTGACGCTGATGCCGGTCAGTAATTCAAGCCCCTTGATTCACCTGTCGAGACTCGGTAAGTTGGGGTATGCGAGAGAGTTATTCTCGTCTGTAACTATACCGCCTACGGTGAGGGCGGAGACGATTGAGAGAGGCAAATCCGACGGCTACGGCGACGCTTTGGCCCTTGAAAGACTTGAATCGGATGGTTGGCTGAGGACTTCCGAACTCCTGCCCAGGTCGAAGAAGGTCGCGATGGAGCTCTCAGATGTCGTTGGGGTCGGAGAAGCAGAAGCAATTGCGTTGGCTCTCGAGAAGAAGGAGAGGTTATTCATGGACGACCTTAAGGGGAGGCGAACCGCCGAGCTTTACAGGTTAGAAACCACAACAACCTTGGGTATCATGCTCGAGCTCTTGGCGAAACGAGCGGTGACGTGGCTGGATTACAAGAAGAATGTGAAGATATACGGCTCTCAGGGTTGGATAAGTGGCGAGATAATCCAGGAGTTCATCGAAAAGGGGAAAGAACTTGAGTGAAAGGATATCTTTCGTTATACCGAGACATCTGAAGAAATCTCTCAAGGAATTGCAGGAACTCACGGGAGACGACCAGTCGACCCTCTTGAGAAAACTGGTCGACAAGGGCTTGTCAGAAGCCAAAATGGACATAGCGATAGACCGCTATGTCAAGGAGAAGGCGTCCCTGGAGCAGTCGTCGGTGATCGCGGGGGTGTCACTTTGGAAATTCCTCGACGAAATGAGGAGCAGGAATGTTGCGCTCAAGTATTCAATGGCAGACGCCGAATCTGAGATTAGCAGGGCGATTAAGCGAACCCGGTAGAGACGGTGTCGGGTCGAAATCCGGGGTGGCCATGTCACTATACCAGTGCGTTGTTGAAATGCGGCAACCAAGGGAATCGTGAAGCCGACCGCGAGCGGAGCGTGAACAACAGCTCGGTTCCCGGTTGCGCCGCCGTCTGAATCTGCTGGTCCCACGTGTAGTTGGGCAAAAACGCTGCGAAAATGGTCGCGCAGCGCCTGGGGAGGCGGTATTGCGCCAATATGGAGCTCTGAACGATGGAATCGCGGCCGAGCGCTCCAAAAATCCTGGATTCTTCAGGCGAAAGTGAAGAGGCCGGAGGGTTTTGTCGAATTATTGCTCCTTCGGGTGGAGGTGACCTGCTGAGCGCGAATACTTACTGACGCTCCATAATGTAATTGTATCAGCTTCGACCCAATATCGCAGTAATAGCCTTGCTTGTCACAAAAAGAAGAGGAATCTCTGAACTAACGGGCACGCTCATGACGGTAGCGATGACGCTCGTGGCTGGTACTGCAGTCTTTGGATATGTTCGCACTCAAGCAAATCTCAGCGAGCTGGCCTACAGCCAGAACGTCGGCGGTACCTTGAACTTTCTCCAGGAGAGGTTCGTGATTCCGCTCGTCAGCTATTCATCGAACTCCGTCACGATCTACGTATACAACAACGGGCAGACCGTTGACCAATTCACACAGGTTGAGGTCTATGGCCCGACCAGGTCAGCCCTGGACGTGGTGTTCGATACAAACTATGTGACAATAAACGGCCCGAGCTCCTGTAAGGCAACGCTCCCCGCAGGCTCCTACGAGACCCCCACGCTGGGAACGAACACAGGAAGTTTTTCGGTCAAGCTCAACTACGTCGGGTCAATAACACTCAAGCTTCCTACCTGCACGGGGATGACCTTTCAACCCGGTAACACGTACTTTCTAAAAATCCTAGGACAGTACGGCAACACAGCGGTCTACTACCAGGGGATGTAGAGATTGGACTTCGCGGCAGGCAGACCACCGCGACCAAGGAAAGGGGTGGCGGGCATCATTGCGGCCGTGCTGCTCTTTGCCATGCTCTTCTCGGTCGGAACGGGTTACTTCCTCTTTGTCAACACCATGAACACCTTCTACGTGAAGAGCCTCAGCGACCGCGCCACCGCGATGCAGGCCCAGCTTTCTGAGAACCTGCAGGTAACTCCTTCAGCAAGCGCCCTCAATCACCTCACCTTCACCGTCACCAACACTAGAGGAGTGAATGCCAACGTCACCAATGTCTTCATCCTCAGCCCCACCAACGTCCTTCAATCGCTTGGAATCGGGTTCGCGCTGAACACGAGTCCAACTCTCCCTCAACCTCTAAATTCTGGAGTGACTTCGCCGACATTCGATACAGGTCTCATAATTGCCGCGGGGACATACACGATCAAGGTGGTCACCCAACGCGGAAACGTCTTCGTTACCACGTACCCTCCGCCTGCCTCCACCCCTGCCGCTGGGGGGAATGCGCTTCTGGTGCAGATGGTCGCCTCTCCTCCACAGGTCTTGTCAGGCGCGACGGTGACGGACACGGTCACGGTATCTAATTACGGGCCCTACGCAGCGACAGGAGTAACCCTGCAGCCCTCCCCACCCTCGCCGTCGGTGACTGGCACCGCGACACTGACGGGCGGTATCTGCTCCCCGTTGACTTACGCCTCAATCGGCGCCTACTCAGGATCCGGCAATCCATCCAGTGTAGTCTTCGTATGCGTCTATACAGCACGCACAGGGTCGGTTGGAGGATTCGCCTCCTTCTCTGGGTACGCCCAAGGGACGATGAACGGCCTGTCGATAGCTTCACCGCAGGCCATATCCAACACGATCCAGATAGGAGGCTCGGCGAACGTGCCAACCCAGGGCGCATTTTCCTTGAACGCCTTCTACTTCAAGTACAGCTCATGCACCAATGCGCCTTTACTTGGACGCTACATTACTCCGTGTATCACGAGCTACGCTCCGATGCCTCCTCCCAGTGCCTCCAGCCTCCCCGGTGCCACTTCTATAAGCGGTGGGAGCAACTACTACACTGCCTACTATCTCCAGATTACGAACAACTTCAACGCGACATTACCTATCCTCATGTACAGCTACATCTTCGTGCACCCTGTATATACAGGTCCTACAACGTTCTATCTGGTCGGACGAGCCACCAACCCTCAGACTACTTACTATCCCAGCTACTCGGGTGGCCTGAATAACATCCCCACGTTTACGCCGTACACCGCCACGCAGCTAACCTGCGCTGAGAGCCCGCCCAACTACGACCCGCCACCACCAACTACCTGCATAGAGGTGGCGCCTGGTGGTACAATAACGCTTACGTTTGCAGCTTGCGGCTTCGGAGCATCCAACTGGGACTGGGGTGGCAGCCAATACGGACAGCAATTCGACAACTCGGCCGGTTGTTCGGGTCCACCTCCACTCTTAATACCGCCGGAAGGCAGCTTCCTCAGCGTAGTGATATCATTCATCTACAAAGGGCAGTTCTATACCCAGACCATCCCCTTCCTAGGACAGATCATACTTCCCTAGACCTCAACTCTTCCGTGGTCGGCTGCTTGTCGCGACGAAGAAACGGCGACCATCGTCTCCTCGACAGTGTAGACTGCCCGCATAGAACCGCGTGTCATCCAGGGTAGGCCGAAAAGCAGGGCTAGCCCAGCGAAGAGAAGCACCAGTCCGATGATGATTCCGAAGAACTCAAGAAAGAAGACTATCAACCGCAGAAGCGAGTCTCTGAGGAGGTACAAGACGGTGAGGCCCAGGAGAAGTAGCACAGCACCCACCACCTGTTCTGTTCGCACGGAAGGGCCCGACTCGCTACCATCTTATTTAAGACGTCGAGGGATTATAGGAGCCCGATTCGGGTTTTCTTCCTGGCTCACCGCCACCAGCTGCGATGCACGACAGGTCTCGGAAAAGGAAAAAGGCAACGAGGAGAATGTTGCTACGTCAAAGATTATTCTCAACCTCTAATGCGACAGATTCATGTCGCATCATTTCTGAAGCGAACAATAGGGGAAGAGGGCGACTCAACGTGAGAGTCTCCCCGACTTCACGACCACGGAGATCCAAAGTCTCTATCCTGCTCCGTTCGCCATGCTCGTCGAACTGGATGTAGTGCTTGAAGTAGACGACCCCATGTTGGGGCAATTGTGACTTGCCGCGGAACCGCTCGAACTGGATTGAGAGGTTGTCGTTGTTGTGGTCGAT
>VBPQ01000083.1 GCA_005877185.1 Nitrososphaerota archaeon | reverse complement strand
AATCGCTAATGTCGAGCGCATGCATGACTGAACCGTATCTGTTGACGCTGTGACTGTATGAAGAAACGATCCCGAATCTCAGTAGGAGCAGCTGGAGTTGCTTGATCAAAGTCTCAGATTTCATCGAGATTCCTATCCTCTTGCTGCGGACGTGGCCTTCCGCGTCGAAGAGGCCTCTCAAGAAGAAGGCAAGGTGCTTGTTGTCGAGGCGGTGCATCTGTTCGGGGATTTCTCTCGATTCTGTCGAAACTACCCCAGGGTAGTATCGCTTGACCGCGTCGGCGAATTCCTTGCTGTAGATCCTGGTCTCAAAGTACGGGCGCTTCGCAAACGAGTTCCTCTGTCTTGTCTTATCAATCGTCAGAATGGGGACGTTTCGCAGTCCCAGAGCTTTCCTCGCCAGGCGGGAGTATGTGCGTGCTACCTCAATCCGCTGCTCGTACATCGTTATGCGGTTCTTGGAGTGGTTGCCATCTCCGGTTATGTAGCCGAGGAGTTGAAGGAGATCGTTGGTGAATAACTCAGGCAGGGCCCGTCTGGTCTCCACATGTTTGACGAGGAACTCATCGACATTCCCGTACAAGAAACTAATCACCTTGCGAAGTTTTGTCCATGCAAGGCCTCTCTCTCCCCTCTCGAGCTGCGAAATCTCGGATTGATGCAGACCGAGCACCGAGGCCAGCCTCGGCTGCGACAGCCCCCTCTCAAGCCGCACTGCCTTAAGGAACTCCCTGCCTTCCGAAGAAACGGCGTACGTGTAACTGGCCGGAAACCTCGTCCACAGGACTGGGTTCGCAGGCTCAGGGAGGCTCCGCGATACGAGAATTCTATCACCCCTCCCGAGTCCTGACGCTTCGATTGTGGCAACACCTCTGTCGGTGAGAGTAAAGAACCTGTGCTCACCCGTGGCGTTGATGGTCAACTTCGGGTTGACTGTCTCGACCTGGCAGTATTTTTTCGGGACGAGAGTGAACGTGTCGGCGCATTCATAGATTCCCTGAGCATAAGTGGTGAAGTTGTAGCTCGCAATCCTGCCCCCGGGCGACAGACGGGATACGGGAACGAGTCTCCCGTCCTCAAGCTGGATTATCGTGTCGGAGCTTACGCACTGCCCACCTTTCCTAGTTTTTCCCGAGACCCCGGAGGTGATGACATCGACGACCTCCAGACGGTCGCCGCTGAGGATTCCCAGCCCAGCCTCTGTCGAGTCGATCGAGATTATCCCGTAGACCTTCTCCTCCTTGAGCATGTCTTTGAGCCATTCGAGGTGGTAGTGGTCGTCGCAATTGTGGACTAGGAAGCCGTTCGCGAAGAAACTGTGGCTACTATCCTCAACCATCAAATCTCTCACATCGGAAATGACAGTCGGCTCAATCGAGGTCACACTTTCCCACACGAGTGGTTCCTCCAGACCAGTCCTCGCGATTTTTGACCACTCGGAGAATGTTGGTAACAGAGTCGTTGGCACTAGGGGTGCCCTAACTCGTCCGCGAGCCCATTGACTCGCAGTCGTCCCGGCCAACATCAATAACTCTCCGACCTGTTTTGCCTGCGTGCCCTCCGCTCTGAGCCGTTGTGCGCGCATCATCTTCTGTCTAGCTTCCTTCCGTAAGTGCGACTTGATTCTGAGATACTCCCCTGCTAGATTGATGCTCATTGCCTTCCTCCTCCTAGCAGATTCTTTCTTCGAGTCCATATCGGGCAGAGGCAAGACGCACACCAAGTCTCCTTTCTTGATCTCCCCGAGTCTCACCCATCCCTTCGGTGTCCAGAATGGGTGATCCTCAGTGGCAACCAAGCTTCTTCCACTTTCCACCGTTAGACGGTACGTCTTACGCCCGCCTACAGGAGCGTCGAGGTAGTCTTGTATCGAGCTGCCGACGAGGCTGTGCTTGTCAGCATCCCAGGACATCACCCTTTCACTTGGCCAAGAACTCTTAAGCTCCCCTATGGTTTTCTCTGTGCCATCATCCATCAAGATGTTCGTTTCAGGCGCGACGCACATGTACAGATAGGTCGTGACGGGTTTCGGCGGCACGATTTCGTGAATGATGACGACCTCGCTGCCAGGCCCGTTCGTGGGTAGAGCGCCGCAAAAAATCACCAGGCCGTTCTCAGGCGTCGTCTTGTATAGCTTCAACCTCTGCATCGTCTTGACGAGGGCATCCTGGACGTGGTTCCTCGTCGTATCCGACTTGATATTGCCGGCCGTTCCCCATTCGTCTCTCAGATTGGATATCACTTCATGGATCGGTTTCTTCGGCGGCACGTAGAGTGAGATTAACTCGGTCCCCCTCCCCTCTTTGCTGGAGAGTTCCGAGATGAGCTTCCTGATCTTGTATAATCTTACAGAGTCACGCTTCGTCGACAATCTACGATAACACCTGCGTTATTCCGTCAATCTGTGACAGTTGCCGGAGTGGTAAAGCATCGGGCTACTCCAAATTCTCTCCGCCCACTTATAAGAACTCCGCAGGGGAAACCTTCTAATCACGGGTCCCGAGGCCACGCTGAAGCTTTGAAGATTGTCCTGAGAATCGGGGGCTCTGTCCTCGGTTCGCCTCCCGACCCCGAGGTGGTCGAAGGTTACTCCAAGGTCGTATCCGAACTCACGGGTGAGGGGCACACGCTCGCTGTCATTGTGGGAGGAGGTCCCCTCTCCAGGAAGTACATCGAATCCGCGAGGAAAGTCGGCCTCTCAGGCTTCCATCAAGACCTGATAGCGATTCACACATCGAGACTCAACGCGCGCCTGGTCGCCATGAAGCTCGGGGGAGTCAGCTCCGTGCCCACCTCGATTAACAGCATGCTTGCCAGGTTGAGCAGGAACAGGGTGGGTGTCATGGGCGGCTTGAGGCCGGGGATAACCACGGATACGGTCGCTGCGATTCTTGCCCAGAAGTGGAATGCGGACCTTCTGGTCAAGGGTTCGAACCAGGAAGGAATCTACACCTCCGACCCGAAGACGGACAGGAAGGCGAAGAAGCTCGATTCGATCTCGTACGCGAGGATGAAGGAGATACTCGGGGGGCACCACACTCCCGGGATCCACAGCATCGTCGACCCGGTTGCGGTCGAGCAGCTGGCAGAGAGCAGGGTGAAGCTCATCGTCCTCGACGGCAGTGACCCGCGAAACGTGACCTTGGCAGTCAACGGAGCGAAGATAGGAACGGTCGTCTCCTGATAGCTTCTCGTTTATTAGCTGGCGGTGCCAGTATCGAGTAGCTGATTGGTCAGTCTAGTCGTCTACATCTCCTTGGTGGTTGCAACACTCGTCTCATTCTGGTCGTCCCTGGTCGAAGCCACATACCTCACCGTGAGGCCGGTCTCCCTCAACGCCGCCGCCAGGTCGGGCACTAAGGGAGCCGGTCAGGCGCTCGAACTCATCAGAGAGAAGACGAGGCTTGTCAGCACGACAACCTTCCTCGATACTATTACCAACGTCGTCCTCGCTTCCTCGATCGGGCTGATCTTCTCAGAATTCTTTGGCCCCCTCGGCTGGGTGTACACCGCGATTTTCGGCTCCTTCCTGATCATGATCTTCCTCTTTCTCCTTCCCAAGGCCATCGGGATAGAGAATTCCGTCAGGATGGCGACTCGGCTCGCCCCCAGCTCCCTCGCCGTCGTCAAGGTACTCTCACCCGTCGCTGTCCCCCTCACGAACTTCGCGCGCACCCTCTCGCAGCAGCTGATGGGGAAGCCAGGCTACACGGCTGAAGAACTGGTTGATGAGTTCGAAGAGTTGGTCGGACTGCTCGAGATTGGGGGCCACATCGAGCCCGACGCGGGAAGGATTATCAGGAGCGCCCTCTCCTCCTCGAAGAAGGTCGCCTCAGACACCCTCACCCCACTGGAGGAGATCGTATCGGCCAGGACAACCTCGACGGTTTCTGAAGTGCTCAAGCTGATGGGGGGCTCGAACCATACGAGGCTACCCGTCTACGACGACGGTAAGGGTGAGTACGTGGGAGCGATAACCTTCCGCTCACTCTTGAGGGCGATGGCGGAGGGCAGGTTTGACGACGTCGCCTCAGCCCATATGATACAGGCGGCGAGGGTGGAGGTTGACGAGTCGGTCGCGGTCATAATGGACAGGATGCAGAAGGCGGGTACGACGATCGCCTTCGTCTACGACCAGGAGAGAATGGTCGGGATGGTCACCCTCACGGATATCCTCGAGCAACTCCTCGGCATCAAGATCTAGGCGGGTCATAAGGGGCGTAGGAGTCGGCTCGGCATATGTGCCGGGGGTCGGGACTAGATCTCTACATGGTAGTGTTCAAAATAGCGCAGAATCGGTGTGGATAGAACCGGCCGTCGGAATTAGTCCTTCCAGGGTGGCCGCTCTAGTGCTTTCTCGAAGTCTGCACGAGTTTTCACAGGTTCATTGTCGCAGTGAGATATGATCACTCTCTCGAAGGGGAGTTCGAGCATCGCCCGAAGAGCTGGCAGTTCACGCTTTTCGTGCCCTGCCCTGCAGTCCCAAACTCGGAGTTCTCCGCCCCGCTCTGTGAGGGCGTCCCCAAACACAATCACTCGATGCTCTGGAAGCCACATGGGGGTCTCGAGACGTCCCCGCCCGTCGTAAAGGGCAATCAGACCCCCTGGGAGCTTGCTGTCTGCGATGATCGGTTCCAGTTTGGTATTTGGGATGTCGTCCGGAAAGAAGAACATCGGGCCGAAAGGACGAGCCCCGTAGCGCCGCACGAAGAGGTCGATGTCACGGACATGGTCTGGCAACAGAACTACGGCCGCAGTCGGAGGGTGCCGGTCGAGCCTTTCCCACAAACCTATGTTGTCCAGAGTCGGAGCGAGAGGGTCCAGGACGAGCCGCTCGCCCCCTGACTCGACGAAGGTTGAAGTAACTACTGGCTGCCAGTCCGCTCCGGCCGTCCAAAACGGGTGCCTGGCGCGCCAAATCCAAAGTCCTGGCGCCAAGTCCCGGATACCTACCTGCAGTTCGGGAGGGTTCAATCGGCTCCCACAGACCGCTCAATCTTACTTAAGGTCTGTGTGGAGACGGGTATTGCCCGCAAATTAGCCCGTGGATTGCAGAGTCACGCCACTTGACGCTCGTTTCAAAGGCGCATTACAAGAAGACTTGGATTTACGGGCAACACCGTGGAGACGGCTGGCCCCGTCCACGAGAAGGCATAGGCAGGTGCCTCGGCCACGACAACCTCGCAATGTTCCGAAAGAGTTCGTTTCGATTGACTCCCCTTCGAAATCGACGTTCGAGGCGGCCTGTATTCCCAGTAACTATGCCGGATGACTCTGAAACTCAGTACTTTGAACTTTACATTTAGTGCGGGGGGTGGGATTTGAACCCACGAATCCCTAAGGAGCGGGATCTCTCATCTTACCTTGCTGAAGCACGGCCCGCGTGATCTTGAGTCCCGTGCGTGTAGTCCGCTACCTCGCTTGACCAGGCTCCGCCACCCCCGCGACTTTCCACCCTCCCTTGACGCTACTTATTTGCGTGCGCGGCTCTATTGATGCTGAACAGCAGCGACCCTGCTCGACTTCCTGAGGAACCTGTGAGAGGCGATCTCTATGATTATGTTGCAGTACCTCGCCAACATTCCGAAGTAGGAGACGATTATCCTCGGGTAGGCGTACTCGCCCGACTTCAAGAGTTCGTGAGTTATCTCGCTCTCCATCTCAAGTGTACCATTGACAAGACTCATCGACCTCTCAATCAGCCTGATGTCGGGCGTCAGGAGGCTCTCTACGGTCGTGTTGAATGATTCCTGCGTCTTTCTCGCGAGCTTCCCGATGCTGACGAGAACCCTCTCCTCCAGCTTCGCCCCCTTCCCCTTCTGCCTGACTATCTCCTCCGCAAGGTCCATGATGACACTCCCGATCTGTTCTAGAGTCTTCGCGGTCACCCTGTCCCCGGAAGCGTGCAGCGGCGACTCTATCCCAATCTCACCCGCTATCTCTCTCCTGTTCAGGGCGACAAGCAGTTGTCTCACGATCAGCCAGTATAGTTCGTCGACCTCGTCTTGGACCCTCCTCACCTCGTTCAGCCTCCCCGTCGTCCCCCTCTCCAGCGCCTCGATCACGTTTCCGAGGCTTCTCGAGACGAGAATCTGAAGCCGCTTGATTAGTGAGTCGACGGGGAACTTTGTGGGGTCCATGAAGCTCTGAGCAACAACCTTGTTCCGGTGAGACTCTACCACCTCGAGCCCCCTCAGCCTCCTCATTGTCTTGACTGCCTTGTCAACTGTAGATTCGTCCAGCCCGTCCTTCCCCACTACCTCGATTGTGTCGTACCCCAGCGCGTAGCATCCGATGATCAGCTTGGGGATGAGGTCCTCTCCGTCGACTTGGTCAGCCCTTATCGAGGCCTTGCTCACCCTCTTCGCGCTGACCGCGGGAATCAACCTCAGT
>VBPQ01000025.1 GCA_005877185.1 Nitrososphaerota archaeon | reverse complement strand
CGACGGTTTCGTCATCTTTGTGGCAGGTACCAAGCAGGGCCAGCAGGCAAGGGTCAGAGTAACCCGGGTTGACAACAGGTTCGCCAGCGGACAGGTGGTCGATAGTTCTGGGGCATACGGCGGCGGAATGACGGCTGAGTCCAGTCAGGAAAGTGGGTCGGAAGAGTAAGTAAGCGAAGGGAGCTTACACCCCACGACGACGGTCGCCTGAGAGGCAACCGTCCCTTTTTCATTTTGTTTCGATTAGCGCAGGTTCCATCCGCCCAGCCGGATTTTCGTTCTCGAGTGGATTGCGAGAGGACCTCTCAACTGCGGCGGACTCGAGGGGATCTGACAGTCAGGCGACCTTCCGGCCCTCTCGGAGCATTCTCCACACACCGTCGAAGATGGTGAACTTGCCCACCCAGAGCGACCTCACGATGACCATGTACAGTATTAAGGAGCCGGGGAAGGCGTACGATATTCCGAAGACAAAGAGAGCCTGAGAGTAGCCGAGCACAATCACGAGCGCGTTCACCAGGTCGAAGACGAGGAACTCCACGTACTGCCTCGCTATCGGCGCGAAAGCGAAGAGGGGGAGCAGAATCATGTTCATCTGGGGGGTGAAGATGTATGTCCCGAATAGGAAGGCGAAGGTAAAGATCCAAGAGAGTTTCACGGTGTCGCGCATCCCCGTCTTCCCGATCGTCCAGAGGATGAGAGCTGCCTCCAGGATGAAGGTAGCAGTCGAGAGCGGGTGGCGGAGGGGCGAGTAGTAGTTGAGGAAGGCGAGCATCCACGAGCCTTCGATGTACCAGTTGTAGGCGTACTGCCAGGGGGAGAGCCAGAGGGATGGGTTGAGTAGGACGAAGGGGGCGTTCACCACGCCATATGACGCCAAGCCGCCCGCGACGAATTTCGCTTGCTCTCTCAGTCCCTTCGACGAGAGTATCATCCCGATCGCCGGGAGTGCGGTCACTAGGTTCGAGGCGGCTGAGAGTCCCAGGAGCACCCCGCTCGCCCATCGGCTGCCTTGCATGAACTTGCGCAGTGCGAAGGTCGAGAAGAAGACCCCTATGACGTACCAATTGAGGAGGAGCATGATCAGGAAGGAGGGGGTTACGACGATGTACCGCATCACTCTCCCTTCGTCGACCCCGAGGAGCTTGGTGACCTTGACCGACTCCCGGATGAGGAGGAGCGTCGGGATGAGCAATAACGCGCAGGTGCACAGGTAGTACGCGTCGAGGATGTCGGTGCTGCTAAGGAGCCTGCCCAGAAGACCCATAGCATACATGAACATCGCGACGATCACGGGATACTCGACGAATGTCTGGATGTACGGGACCGGCAGCGTGCAACCGGAGGGGCACTCTCTCACCTGAAAGACGCTCACGAGGTCGCTGTAGATGTGTCCGCCACCGTAGGGGAAGTGCAGCCATGCACTGAACAGGTAGAGGAGAAATGCAACCGAGTATACCTGGAGGGGACCTCTGATGAAATCACGAAGCACTGTTAATTCATCTCGCTCGTCGCTTGAACCCGATTCCTCTCAGCCGGGCGAAGGCGTAGCGCCAGAGGCGGTTGACGCGAACGTCGCTGAAGCCGGCATCGGTGAGATGCAGGGTCAGGTGCATCGGGGAAAAGATGGAATAGTGCACCGTGTTGAACTTGAGCGCGTACTTCTTGACGGCGTGAGCACCGACTCCGAGCCTGGGCACAGCCACCGGGAGGTAGAAAGGCAGCCACTCGGCATTATCGGTGATCACGCATATCCTCCCACCATCCTCCAGAGCGTCATAGCAGGCCTTCAGGAACTGCTGCACGTTTGGAAGATGCTCAAGCAAATTCTTGGTCATGATTTCAGAGACGCTCTCGGGCGGACGGCCCGTCATGTAGCTTACCGCATCGTCTCGAACAACGGCGGAATCTCTGGGGTGAAGGTCGACGCAGACCCATCCCTCATGAAAGTTTGGGCACCCGAGATTAACGCGAACCAATCCCTACCCTCGTAATTCCCGCACGCCGAGTTTACACTATTTAGCTTGTGAGGGGTCGGAAACAGAGAAACCCCGGCCGTTAGCATCGTAGAAATGATTATCTATTGCGGATACCTCACACAGAACAATGGTACTCTTCGCTCGAGACATCGTCGAAAAGGACTTCATCACAATGAAACCCGAGACGACTGTTCGAGAAGCTTCTAGAGCGATGGCAGAGAGGAAGCACGGCTTCGTGATAATTCCAAAGGAGGATGGCTCACCAGAGGGGATTGTCACCGAGTGGGACATACTCGCTAAGGTCGTGGCGGAGGGAAGGGAGCCCTCGAGAGTGAGACTTCAGGAGATAATGACTACATCTATTGTGAGCGTCGACGCCGGCGATGGTATCTCCCAGGTCGCTCAAGTGATGACAGAGCGAGGGATAAGGAGGGTTGTTGTCGTCGACCACGGCGAGTTGCTGGGAGTCATCACGGCCAAGACGATCCTGGCGAGCCTGAAGGAATACGTGGACAAGGTCTCGTCGCAGATAAGCAGGCTGCAGGCCCCCTGGTTCTGAGCCTCTGAGTCGTCCGCAGCCCGCGAATGGGCTAGGACGGCTTCGCTTCGCTACCCACTCATCGTGCCGCTGGGAGGTCTCAGGCGGGTGCCCAGCCCGGCTGCGACCAGACCAAGTATGGGAGGCAAGAAGCCTCCCCCTACGAGGAGCAAGATTATTGAGAGGATGGCCAGGACAAGGGGCCCTCGAGGTCTTACAATTCGTACTGCCGACCAGCCAAGCACTATCAATGATAGGATGATTGTAAGAACTCCGCTCGTGTAGAAGTTGGGCACCACAGTCATCGCGGGCAAGCAGTTGTTGAAACCCTGACATCCATTTCCGATTGCAGTGATTATGATTCCACTGGGGGCGACGCTTCCCTGCTGGGTCTCGTAGTATCCGTGTACCACCCCGAGAAGGCCGGCAAAGATGCCAATCGCCTTGGTTACGACAATCGCCGCCCTTGCCAATGGCTGTCTCCTCCTCCCCCTTTTCGACGTAATATAGCGTTTTCGAAGTCGTGGGCGGGGGCGCCTCAATCGCATGAAATGGGAGGTTAAGGTTATCAGTCGCCGTGTTCCTTCGAATAGAAGCATGGTCAAAGCGAGGGAGGTGGTGCTACACGGTCGTTACAGTCTACATTGACGGCCTCAGTTAGCGAGCCTCGGAATCCCGGGACCGGAGCGTACGGCTACGTGGTCTACGATTCGTCCGGAAAGATTGCGGAGGGGAACGACGTAGTGGGCGATGATGTCTCCAACAACTTCGCGGAGTATTCCGCCCTCGTAGCGGCGCTGAACGAGCTACTACGCCGCGGGCTCACGAAAGACGTCACAATCAGATCTGATTCCAAGTTGCTCGTCAACCAGATGATTGGAAAGTGGAAAAGGAAGAAGGGGGGCTACCTGGAAAAGTACGAGGAGGCGAGTGAGCTCGCGAAGAAGTTCGAACGACTCACCTTCGAGTGGATCCCCCGTGAAGAAAACGGCGAAGCAGACCTTTTGTCGAGGGTTGCTTACGAGCGCTACAGAAGGTCGAAGGGTCTACCCGTTCGATACAGCCACTAATAGGACCAGGGAGCTGACCGCTGGGAGTTGACAGATTGAAGACCCATCGCCTGAAACTCGCCATGAACAGGTACGCCTTCCACTGGGCATTTCCAGAGATGCTCGCCGACGAACTCGGTCTCTTTGAGCGGGAATGGATTCAGGTTGAGTGGTTTGACGCCACGCCCTCCACTGTGGTCAACAAGGGTTCGATGTACACAGACCTTCTGAATGGAGGTATTACCGACCTATACCACGCAGGCGAATGGGCGTGCATCAACCGGGTGCTGGATTCACCAGAGTCGTGCATCGTCGCAAGATCGCCGCCTGGACGCGGAACGCTCAACTCGACATTCTCCCTGTATGCTGCGAAGAAGTCTGTGATACGGAAGGCCTCTGACCTGGCGGGCAAGCCTGTCGCGATAGAGGAGGGAACAGGTTCATACTACACGACGCTCCTCGACCTGGAGAGGCACCTGAAGCGAGACGAGATAAAGCTAGTCCAGATCGGAGAGCCCCACAGACGCCTCCTCTCCTTGCTCCACGACGAGGTCGAAGCGGCATCACTCCTGGGGCCTTGGGCGGAGATCGCAGACGCCGTGGGACTGCGCGAGGTCCTTCGAACGACGAGGAGAAACCCAACGACGACGGTCGCTAGACGAGATAGGGACCCTCTACTTCTGCGGGCCTTCTTCCGTGTCGTCAACAAGGCCATAGGTAAGATTAACGCGAACCCGGGCCGCTATCGGAGGTCTTACTTCAACCGCGTGAAGAGCATCTTGGTCGAGATGCCCGAAGAGATCTCCAGTCTCGCACCGAGGCTGGAGCGGAGAATATCGGTCCCCAGGTGGAAACCCTGGGTCAAGTACACGACCTCAGACTTCGACAGGACTTACGGGTGGCTGGTATCGCACGGCCTCTCGCCCGACGGTCATCGCAGTGCGGAGGTCGTGGCCCGCTACTCTCCGGACGTCTTTGCCTAGGTAGCTGGACCCGCCTTCCTTCCCTCTGGACTCATGATAGAGAAGAGGTCGACCCTCAAGACGATTGCCAAGATTAGGAGGGCACCGGAGAGCACCCCCACATAGAGTATTCCTCCCGCCACCGCGACGAGTTCATCACCGTGCGTCCACAGGTTGTAGAGCGCCGAGGAAAAGAGGGCGCTGTCCCCCGTAGTTAGCATGACCGCGGCCCCAAGGTCCTTGATGCTCACGACAAAGACGTAGACCGCCCCCGCGACTAGGGACGGCTTCAGTATGGGGAGGACTATCCTCCTAAGGGTCGTGGCCGCCCCGGCACCGGAGATACGCGAGACCTCCTCCAGCTCCTTCGCCAGCTGAACCATGGGCCCGGAGAGGAACCTGGAGACGATCGGGACGTACCTTATCGTGTAGGCGAGGGCGAGGGCCCAGATAGTCCCGTAGATAGGCAACGGTGAGCGGAGGAGGGCCCAGAGCAGCCCTATTCCTAGGACTATCGTGGGAAAAGCAAGCGGGAGTGAAGCGACAAGCTCTGCTGACCTCCCTATCACGCTCCTGCGCCTCGTGGAGGAGTACGAGAGGAAGAAAGCCAAGGCTGCGGTTGCGACGGCCGCCGTGACAGAGACTATCGCGCTATTGACGATTCCCGTATTTATCGATGGGAAGATGAGGAGGCTCTCGTAGTTAGCCAAGGTGATGGGGGGCAGGTCGGTCGGGTTCCAGAAGGCGTGGAGCGACACGAAGATCAGGGTGCCCAAGATCGGGACGAGATAGACAAACAGGTAGATGATGAAGCCACCCGCGACGATCCACCTGTACCTCCCGAGACTGAAGGTGCGAGGACGACCCGTCCTCCCTGAAACTGTGACGTATCGCTGAGAGATACGGATCGACCTAGAGTAGAGCAAGATCAGAGTCAAGGTCATCGCGACGAGGATTACGGCGTACGCACTCGCGATTTCGAAGTTGGGAGGAGTCTGGACCGTTTGGTCGTAAATCGAGTTGGTCAGCGTCCAGACCCTTCCGGGTATCCCGATGATTGCACTCGCGTCGAAGGCCTCAAGTGAGATTACCGTGCAGAGGAGGAGGGCTGAAAGAAACGAGGGGAGTGCCAGAGGGAGGTCAATCCTGAAGAATGTGGTCCGGAGTCTCGCCCCCGACACCAGAGACGCCTCCTCCAAGTGCGGGTCGACCAAGGAGAGGGAGGGTGAGATGATCAGGTAAGCCAAGGGCGTGAGGCTGATGCCCATCACCCAGATTAGGCCCCAGATCGAGTAGATGTTGAGAAATGAGTTGCCGATGCCGAAGAGTTGGCCCAGCCATATGTTGTAGAGGCCGATTCGGGGACTCAGGAGGTATGTCCAGCCGATATCCTCGACCATCCACGGAATCGCAAGCGAAACGAGTAGAGACGAAGTCATGAACCGTTTCAAGGGTGCGTCGGTGCGCTGGAGAGCGACGGCGAAGAGGAAGGCGAGAGTAGCCGCGAAGAGCGCTGCCCCGAGAGAGTATGAAACACTGTTGAAGAGAATCGCTCCTAGTGTAGGGTCGCTGGCGACCGCCGCGAAGTTCTGAGACGTCAGCTGCCCGGGGAGCCCCGGGTCGGCTGACCAGAGGCTTCCGAAGACGAGGTACCATGTGGGAAGGATTGCAAGACCGGCTGCGAGTAGGACGGGAAGATAGAGGGGTACTCCTCTGAGGTTCATTGGTTACCGGCCCTAACTAGAAGCCCCACGACCTGAATATCGGACCCCAGGCTCGTGCCTGGGCAGATACCTGCGCGGTCGGGAAGAAGACCACCATCTCGTTGGGAGCCACCGCGCTGATCGAATATTTTGCCGTCAAGCCCGGATACGCGACGAACCTCACCGCCGTGTCCCCGATGACCTGTTGTGTGTTCTTTGAGAGGATGAAATCCTCGAAGAGCTGCGCCGCCGCGAGATGAGGTGTTCCCTTTACGATGCCGACCGATGCCGGTGCCGTCAGGAGCGGAACCTCTTGCGGGAGGAACCACCCTATCGGCGCGCCCTGCGACTGCAGTCTCACGACGTCGTGAAGGTATGTCACGATTCCGATCGAGTACTGCCCGGATGCCACGCCGTTAGCAATGGCGGTGGTGTCTGTGGTCAGTGTGGGCTTCACGTTAGTCGCGAGCGCCTTGGCCCACGCCGTGAAAGTCGCGTTCCCGACTATCGGGACGAGAGAGAGCATGTACTGGGTCCCCGTGCTCCCGATGGTGACATCGTGCATGATCACCTTTCCCCTCCAAGAGGAGTTGGTCAGGTCGTTGAGCGTCTTCGGGAGGTTAGCGCTCGTCACGAGTTGGGTGTTGTAAGAGAAGACCACCGGAAGTAAGATAGCAGTCGCGAAGTACCCCTTCCCCTCGTGGTAGTTGGGGGGGTAGTTTGCCGATTGAGTGGAGTTGTAGGAGATGAGGTCTCCCGCCGACTTCAAGGGGTTCATTAGAGAATTTGTGATGAAGGCGACATCAGCCGTTTCGTTATGGGCCGCGAGTTCTGCCGTTATCTTGGCGAAGGCCGTGGGCGGTGTGAACTCCTGATAGTTGACCGTGATGTAGCTGTAGTTTCCCTGGAAGTCCTTCAAGACGGTTTGCATGTCCTGGGTGTCGGCGCTTCCGTATACCTTCAGAGTTACCTGTTGGGTCGGAGGCGCGGCGAGGTAGTAGAAGTAATAGTAACCGCCAGCGGCTATCACGACGATCGCAACGACGATTGCGGCCACCTTCGCCGAAGTCCCGACCGCCTTTCTTCGCATCCGTCGACGGCAACTCTTAAAAGACCTAATAATTTTGTGTGAGGATAATCCGAACGCACATGAGCACGGCAGCAGACCCTTTCAGCGCGTCCGTGAAGAAAGGGTGGGTGAGGGACGGAATTCTCCGGAGCCTCGCAAGAAATCCCTCCACCCTGACCGCCCTGGCTTCGGCGCTAGGAGTCTCGAAATCCACGGTGAATTACCACCTGGCCAACCTACTCGCCAGAGGAGCCATCGAGATTGTGGACACGAGGGTGGGGAGGGGCGGGGTAGTGAGCAACGAGTATTCCTTGAAGGAGGGGTCTCTGGTCATTCTCCCCTCAGCCGACGAGGAAGAGGAGGAGTTGACGAGCCTCGAGGAGGTCTTTGGCGTGGAGACGCTGCTCTGGGGGACGGCGAGCGAGCTACCCGACGGAGGAAGGTTCGAGGTTCTTCTCTACAAGTTGTTCTTGCGCCTCTTCAAGATTAGCAAGAGCGAGCACAGGACTCTCCTGGAAGGGTATGGATACCGGACTGGGTCGACGCTATCGCATGCAGTGAGGGGGAGGAACGTGAGAGAGACACTGCGCGAACTCGCTGATGAGATGGGAAAGAGGGAGATTGCGTCGGCTCAGGTCATCGAGATGAGAGGCACGAGAACCGCGGTCCTCGTTCTGGAGAAATGCCTTGGATCTACTGACCACCCGGGTTACGCGTGCCACTTCTTGGAGGGATTCATCCGAGGGATAGTGCAGCCCAAGCACGGCGCCGGTCAGACGGTTGAGAGACTCGATGTCGACTTGCCTGCATGCTGCCTCGCCGTCGGGCGCCCAAAGCACGCGAGCCTGGAGTGGCTGAAAGAGGCCGTCATGCACCATCCCTTGAGGCTCGTCGGGGGCTCGTCGGAAGAGGAAGAGGAAGAGGAGAAGGAGAAGGAGGGGGGCGCGAAGGTTGACTGACCTTCGAACGAGGGAAACATTCTCTCGCGACTTGAGAAATTCTCTCAGGCCACGCTACATCGACAAGCACCCGTTCATGAGACTTCTCTACAAGGGAGAGCTGAGCAAGAAACAGATACAGGCGTGGATCATCAACAGGTTCTACCTCCAGAACAACATAATCAGCAAGGATGCCGCGATACTATCGAACTGCCCCCTTCCGGAGATAAGGAGAATCTGGATGTCGAGGACAATTAGGAGGGAGGGTCTGGAGAGGCCGCCGGGGGACGTGGAGGGGTGGCTGATGCTCGCCGAGGCGGCGGGGCTGAAGCGTGAGGACGTCCTCGCCGCGAGATGCCTGCCCGGCGTGAGGTTTGCGGTCAACGACTTGGTCAACTTCGCTCGACGGGCAAGCTGGCTCGAAGGAATCTCCACGAGCCTGTATGAGATACCCGCACGTGAGGAGCTGGCCAGGAGAATAGAAAGCCTCAGGAGACACTACGGATGGATTAGAGCGGATGGGATGAAGTTCTTCCTTTCGAGGCTGGCTCAGCTCGACAGGGACTCCCAAGTCGTTCTCGACATCGTGATGAAACACTGCGCAACGCGCGAGATGCAGGACCGCGCGATCGCCGCGGCGCTGAGCATGAGCGACGTGACCTGGAGCATTCACGATGCGGTCTACATGAACTACGTGATCGAGGACCGCTCGATCGCGGACTCGATTCAAAGCTCCTGAACCAGTAAACTGCGTAAAGTCAAAAGAGGTGAAGCCAGGTACACCGCGCCAGGTAGTTGTCCTAGTTCCACCTTCCTCTGAGCCTCACTCTATGACAGAGACAAGCTCGTACATCGAGAGTGTAAATCGTTCGTCCTGCAGGGAGAGTTAGCGCGACTGACATGGGATATCCTTATAGGATAGCCCCAAAGGATAGCTACGGTGAATAGATTTGACGATTCAGGTTAACGTCAAGCTTGACGAGAGGCTCCTCAAAGAGGTCGAGCGGTTGGTCAAGGAGGGGCGCGTAAAGACCAAGAAGGAGGCATTCGAACGGGCTCTCCAGCTGCTCGTGAAGTCATACAAGGCCGGTGAACTCACCCGGAGGGTCGACGAAATCAGAGATGGGACGGAGAAGTTTCCTAGCGTGACAGCCCTCGCGGTGGAATCTCACGAAGAAGAGTCCTGAGCCAAGCTCAATCGTCGTCGACTCCTCCGTGATCGTGAAGTGGTTCAAGAAGGGAGAGGAGTTCGAGCAGGAGGGGTTGAAACTCAGAGAAGACATACTATCATCGACTATGAATGCGTTAACATCTGAGCTGACGCGACTCGAAGTCTGTCGCGCCCTCGTGAAGGCTGGATACCCGCGTGAGAAGGTCAAGGAGACGTTTGCTACACTGAGCGAAATGGAGAGTCTCGGTTTCGTGACGCCCGTGCGGCTCGCAGGGTTGGCGAACGAGGCGATAAGCCTCATCTTAGGGCTGAACCTATACGTTGCTGATTCTCTCATCCTCGCCTCAGCTATCGTAACTTCATCCACTCTGCTTACCGAGGATAAGCATCTGCTGAAGGCCGAAGTAAGGAAAATGATGAACGCCAGAAAGCTGAAAGTCCTCCGTCTCGAAGGCGTGTATCGCGATTGAGGTAGTGCGCTACGCGGGAAATGTAGGACTGGCGAATCGCCGCGGTGCTGAGCGTGAGCGACGTGACCTGGAGCATCCACGACGGGGTCTGCATGAACTGCGATATCTCGAGGACTTGTCGCTCTTGGACTCGGCTCAGATCCCGTGAACCCTGAGAATGACAAACAAGGTCAGGAGAATAGAAGACAGGCAACCGGCAGCAGAGAATTGCTTCTTGCTCATCAACTCCTCCTACCCCCTCTAACGAGCTCTGCAGCGGTCCTGGGGCCTCTGAAGATTTCCGCAGCAAGCCTGTCAAACTCCCCGTCTGGCATCTTTCCAGCCTCCTCGGCGATCTCTCCCAGGTTGTCGCTAGGAAATAATCCGGGATGCTTTTCGAAGTGCTCTTCTATTATCTCCCTCAATGCTTCACTCTTGTTTTTGTATCTCCCGGCCTTTACCAGCTTCGCAATCTTCTCATTCGTCTCTTTTTTGACCCTTACCTTGAAGAATACCATTTCAGTAACACCTCCGCATTGCGTAATATGAAAGCATTATTCCATTGGAGCCGGCATGACGATGGCGGCCATCTCATCGAGGACCGGTCCCTTTTGGACTCCCTCTGGACCTAGTCAGCCTGAAGATGGTGAACAGGGTCAGAACGGCAGCCCCGGCCCCCAACGCCGCGTAGAGGGCGTAGCTGAGATACTGGGCACCCGCCTGCGGCAGACCATAAGCGATGAGGTAGCCTGTTTGATTCGCTGAGAAGACACCGTATGAGGAAGGGGATGTCAGTTGAAGCAGCAGTGTGCCACCGTTGCTGGCCGAGCCGACGGTTGGGGATTCGTAGAGGTCGACGCCGACGTTTATTGCGAAAATCTCTCGCCCCATCCTATCGTCGAAGGCATGGATGTAGCCGTCGAGTGCACCCGCGTAGAGAACTCCGTTGCTCACTGTGAGCCAGCCGCGATATGGTATTTTGGGGAGGAAGTGTGACCAGACGACTTGGCCTGTTGAGGCGTTGACTGCATAGATTGTCGTATTAGCTTGAGAGGCCGCGGGTTCGAGCTGCCGAACACCCCAATGGCTTGCCCCGTACGAGTCCACTGACGTCACCATCCCGAATGCGCAAAGGTTGTAGGTTGCGACAAACACTAAATTGTAGGCGAAGGCGATGTCCGACTCAAGTGCGCCGTTGGCGCCGGGGCACTGCTCGAAGACACTCGTTGAGGGGTAGTCGATCCATCGCTGGGTGGCGTCGTAGTTGCCCGTCACGACGTAATTCGCATTCGGGGTACCGACCCGTTTCACGCTCGGCGGGTTGAAGTACCACAGCAGCGACCCGGTCGATGCGTCGAGAGCGTACAGGTAGCCGTTCTTGCATCCCTTGAAGACGACTGTCTTGTTCTGTCCATCGACGACCGCATTCCCAAGCACGACGTTCCACCCGCAGTCGAAGTCGAAGAGGTCGTGGGGAGTAGACTGAAAGAACCATAGCATCCTTCCGTTGGTCACGTTCAGGGCGACAACGGAATCTGAGTAGAGGTTCGGCCCCGGGCGGTAGGTCGCGTTCCAGTCGGGGGAGGGCTGGGAGGTTGCGACATAGACTACTCCCCTCTTTTCGTCGACCGCGGGCTGCCCGAAGGCTGGCCCGGCACCGGCCAATGAGAGATGGTTCTGCGAACCCATGATTCCCCAATCGCCTATGTAAGCCGCGACATTACCGTGGCAAGAAGTTACGGGGCATGACGTTTGGTCCCAGAGCGGGTCGCCCCCGGCTGGGGGTGTGACGAACCACCTCCACAGCAGGGTGCCGGTGGTCAGGTTGTAAGCCGCGACGAAACCTCTGCCTACATCCGTTCCTTCGGAGACGGAGCTGACCCAGATCATCATGTGGTCGCGGAAGACCGGCGGGACGCCCGAGGAGTCATAGAGCCCTGAGTTTCCTGGAATGCCGGCGCAAATACCCGTTATGTGACGGTCCAGCTTGCCGCTGGTAGCTCCGACCCCTATCACCGAACAGTCGGGGAGGGACACCCAAATGTCTCCGCGATAGTATATGAGGCCGTGAGTGTGGCCCGTTAGATGGGAGACCGGCAAGCCGGTCCTATTGAGTTGGGCCTGATACGACCACAACAAAGCGCCATCTGCGGAGTCTAGCGCATAGATTCGGAGATAGCTGGTGACAATATAGACGGTCCCGTTGATTGAGAGAGGCGGAGAGATGGACCCGTTCTGTAGCAGGTCAAGCCCCGCAACTGGCGACGCGGGAGGGATGGAGAAGACCCATTTTTTCGTGAGCTGGTTGACGTTGTCAGGGGCAATCTGACCCTGTTCCACGTGGTTCGTCCCATTAGCATTCGCATTCACCTCAGTCCAGTTCGCATTGGTCGGCGTTCCAGTCGACGATGAGTTTGCAGCCAAGGAAGGTGACTGGGCCAGGATGAGAATGGATAGTATGACTGCAGTTCGGCACGCTAGCCTCATTCGATACTCTCGCCGCCGTGACGAAGTTAAAGAGTTTCCAAAGTCAGAAAAAATTCGTGCATCTGTGTAATACCTCCCCCGCTTGTCGGCACTGCGGCCATCTCGAGAATGACTTTGTCCGAGGGGCGATAACGGACGCGCTAGTAGGGGCAGCAGTTGAATATTTTCCGGTAGCCCCGATCACCGGCAAACCAACCCTACTTATACGACAAGAGAGGACCGTGCGACTCGTGCGTAGAGCAGTCTCGATTCTCGGCGCGATAATCGGTTCCCTCGGCGGCGCGATGTACGGTCTCCTGATTCAACTTCGTTCCGAGACCTTCCGTGCTGACCTCCCCCCTTGGATGACGGGGGCGCTCGGGCTCGTGGGGGTGGGGGCCATTCTCTTTGTGGCGGGGCTGGCCCTGCCAAGAAGGGAGATGGGAACCCTGGACGTCGTGAGAGCGTCAAGATACTTCGCGTATTCGACGCTCGTCAACGCCTTTGCAGCCGCGTGCTTTTCGATCCCTGTCTTGATTCCGACCTTCGAATTCCCGATTCTGATTACGCGGTGGCCAGGCATCTACATGGTCATCGGCTACTCATTCTTCGTGCTGATCGGCGTCCTGGGGTCTCTGGGATGGTCGGTGCTGTATAGATGGCTGCCCGAGTTGTTCGCGCGCCAAACGGTCCTAAGACCTCTCTTCCTCTTTCAGTTTTCCACCCTAGAAGTCGGAGTCTACCTCTTGTCCATCTTCATGTTTCTTGGAGGGTACGTTGGGAGCGCCCTCGTGCATCAGGGCGTCGGTGATACGATCGTCGGAATTCAGATGGAGTTTGCAGTAATACCGTCAGCTGTTGGCATCTTCCTCCTGATAGCCAGCACGTTCGCGGGGCTAGTCAACATTTTTCTTTCCAGGAAAATTTCCTGAAACTTGAGATTGATTAGTCGTTAATCCTTATTAGAGCCAGCGAAGGTATGATAACAGTTAGGCTTGTCGCACGGGCGTCACCTAGTCTTGGTCGTCACCGTCATCTTGGTGCTCTCTCAATCGAGCTACGAAAAAGCATACGCTCAGAGCGGCAACGCCAATTGGCCCTACCCAGCTTACGATTCGAGCAATACCAACTTCGACCCGCAGACGCAGATAAACAATAACAATGTCGCGCAGCTTCAGCTGAGCTGGGTTTATCAGGTCCCAGTCAATCCTTTTCACATTGCAGGAGCCGCGCCTGCCCTCGGTATCGAGACGACACCCCTGGTGGTCAACGGCATCGTGTACTTCGCGACCCCCTACAATCGGCTGATTGCGCTTAACAGCGGTACGGGTGGGGTGGTTTGGTACTACCAAGTCAACATGTCGGAGTTTTCCAGCAAACCCTGGTGGGCTAGCGCGTACATCGTGAGCAGCATCCTGTACAACAACGGGACAATTTACATGATGGCCTCGGACACCTCCCTCTACGCCTTCGACGGCATAACCGGTCAGGTCAAGTTCGTGATTCCAGACACTGGGAAGAGCATACCAGGGAATACGGGGTACTACTATGGAGAGAAGGCCCCGCTGATCTACAAGAACCTCCTGATCGTAAGAGCTTCAACAACCGACTACGGAGGGAGGGGATACGTCGCGGCGTACGACCTGACGACGCAGAAACTCATGTGGAGTTGGTACTCCGTACCACCGGCCGGCGGTCAACCTAATTGGGATAGCAATTCCTCGCTCGGAAATGTCCAGGCCTATCAGTCGGATTGGGGGACAACCAACTATATCGGAGGAGGTGCCGCCTGGGGTTTGATGGCGGTTGACAATTCAACGGGAGTCCTCTACTTTTCGACAGGCCACCCGTCTGGGCTCTACGATGCAGCTCTGCGGCCGGGACCGAACCTCTATTCGGATTCGGTGGTTGCGCTGGATGCAGCCACCGGGAAGATGATTTGGTACTATCAGATCAACTCGCATGACGTAACGGAGCACGAGGGAGGATGGAGCATATCCCTCGCCCAGGTCAACTTTGGGGGCACGACCAAGAAAGTCATTGTGCAGGCCGCAAAGAACAATTACATTTACGTCCTGGACGCCGCCTCCGGGAAACCGCTCTACGACCCCATCAAGATAGGGCCCCAAAGTTCGAACAATCCGAACGACAACGCGGGTTCCAACAGCAACCTGACGCTCTCTCAGAAGGTGATGGTGGGGAACCGAATCTGCCCCGGACCAGACGGCGGGGTGGAGATGTCTCCGGCCATACATGATGGAGTGCTCT
The DNA here is from genome assembly GCA_005877185.1 of Nitrososphaerota archaeon. GTDB lineage: Archaea > Thermoproteota > Nitrososphaeria > Nitrososphaerales > Gagatemarchaeaceae > TA-13. The sequence goes on along the minus strand of VBPQ01000025.1, from coordinate 5,999 downwards.
TCGTGGTGACGCAGAACGCCTGCGGACTGATGACAACCGGGCCTGTCACATACAAGGCACAGACAATTAACGGGTACATCTACAACGGCGACCCGTCCGCCCCCCAGAACTCAACGCTCTACGCGATTAGCCTGAGCAGCGGGCAGAGAAACTGGAAATTCGAGATGCCTTTCCGTTATCAGGGCTCCTCGGCTGTCGTGAGCGGGGGAGTAGTTTACGTCATCGATAGGTCGGGGGTCCTGTACGCGCTTGACGAACAGTCAGGGAATGTGCTAAAGAGCATCAACCTTGGTGGCCTCGGCGCCGCGGGCATCTCTCTCGGAGAGACTTTGCGGGGAGAGGAGGCACTCTTCGTTCCCGCGGGAGGGGGAGACCTGCCCTCGCCCACTCCCGGAGTCGTTCTCGCCTTTGCACTCCCTGCGAACACTGCACCCCCTCCGGGTATTAGCATCGAGGAGATAACCTCGATTGCACTAGGTGTCGTGGTCATCGTCATGGCATTATACATCATCGCTAAGAGAGGAGCCAGAAGGGGCGCGGTCTGACTCCCAGGCGCTCTGTTTTCTACTCCGCAGGCTGACAAGTATGCCCAGGGATGCTATCGCCGCGCCCAAGACGAAGTTGACCTGAAGCGCGCCTATGTACTTGGCAGGGTCAAACGTCCCGCCGAGTTGTGGGGACTGTCCGAACAGATAGAGGCCGAGCAGGGCCGTGCTGAGAGCGAGGCTCAGGCCCTGCCCCGTATGCCGCATCATCCCCAGTATTCCGTTTGCCAGCGCCCGCATTCCCGGTGGAACGGACGACAGGTTGGCGTTGGTGTTGTTGGGTGCGAAAAGCCCGACTCCAGCGCCGAGCATGGCGAGTAGAAAGGCGACGTACAGGACGTCAGAGCCTGTCGAAATCGTACTAAAGAGGAGCAGCGCGACGACCGTCACTCCCAACCCCGCGATTCCGGAGTCGCGGCTCCTGGTTCTGTCAGATATCCACCCTCCGAGCGTGGCGAAAACGGTCACGGAGAGCGGCTGAACCGTCAGGAGGAGTCCACTCGTCAGCGGGTCGAGCCCCTTGATCACCTCGAGGTAGAAGGAGAGCATTATCAGCACGCTGTAGACGGAGATGTAGAGAAACAAAGCGGCGAGGTTCGTTGAAAGAAAGAGCGAGTTCTTCCTGAAGAGTCTGAAGTCTATCAGAGGGTGCTCAGCCGTCAACTCCCTCATAACGAAAACCACAAAGGAGGCGACCGCAGCGACTGCGAAGGCGAGAAGAGGTATCGAGAAGAGAGAGTTCGTGTAGAAGTAGAGGTTCAACAGTGGAATCCTGATGTACTCAACGTAGATATCTATGCTGCCGACGCTGTTCGCGCGCCCCGCGATTGTTACGAGAGAGGTGCTTATGGACGCAGCAAATAAGAGCGCGCCAGGCCAGTCCTGCTTCGCCTCTGGATTCTTCTTGCTCTCCCTGAGAAAGATGAAGGAAAGAGGGATCGACGCGAGTGCTATTCCACCGCTAACGTAGAAGACGTACCTCCAGCCGACGAGCTGGGTAACGCTGATAATCGAGCCAGTAATAGCCGTTCCGATCGTCATTGCTACGTAAATCGATGACACGTGTGTACCGAGGGCGAAGCCTCTCTGCTCCGGGCCAAAGGTGTCGACGATAAGCGCCCGCCCGTTCGCTAATATGAAGGCTGAACCAAACGACTGAATTATTCGGTAGATGAGTAACTCGAATATAGTTTGGGAATTTCCAGCAAGGAAGGAACCGGCAGCGAATAGCATGAGCCCTAGGATGAAGTACCTCTTCCGTCCGTTCCTATCTGAGTAGTTTCCAAAGGTAGGCATGAAAGCGGCTTCGACCAAGAGTGACACTAGTGGAACCCAGATTACAACGTCGACGGGAGCCTTGAGGCTAATCGAGATTGTAGGAAGTATTAGAGCCATTATGCCCGTGTCGAGTGGCGGGACGGAGTGAGAGAGATTGACTACTGAAAGGGAGACCCACTTGCTCCGTGTTGAGGTCAGCAAGGAAGGAGAGAACAACAACGGGGTATATCTGTGCTGCGTGAATTCGCCCAGAGATACCGGAAATCGAAAGGAATCGGCCATGGATTGCGTCAAGACAAACAGATGACCCCTGTCAACAGGGAATAGGATTGTGCCTAGATGGGAATGCGATTCGAGCACCTGCCCAATGGGAATGCGATTCGAGCACCTGCCCAATGGGAATGCGATTCGAGCACCTGCCCAATTGATTTGACATTGGTTGTCTGAAGGGTCTTGCACCCCACGCAGGGCCGTCACCTGGAATTGAGGTGAGAGATTTCAGAAAGATAGGAGAGAACCTGATTGCCGATGTTGAAAATTTACGATGCGGGTCTCCTGCGCCTCACAGCCAAGATACCCGTCGCTATCGCAAAAATGGCGGTCACCCCTGCCAGAGAGTAGAATGTAGTTGGATCAACGCCAGACGTACCCGTGTCGAGTACGGTGGTTGTCAAGGTCTTAGTGCTCGAAGGTCCAAGCCCCAGAGCAAACATGAGCCCCGGTGATGCTATTACTGATTCGACACCAAACAGCATCCCCGCTGTCGAAGGTCCTGAAGCGGGCATGACTATCTTAACGTTGCCATTTGCGTCTGCTGCAATGGCAGGCTGCGTTATCATCGCCCCTCCGATGAGCTTTGAAGCCAACACGTTTCCACTTGAAGCGTCAAGCATGTCGAGGACACCGTCGTTTCTTGGCACGAAGAGAATACCATTACTGACGGAGATACCCCCTCTGTATCCTATCCCGTCTATGAAGTAGTGCCACTTGGCTTGGCCTGTATTCGCGTCGATTGCCCATACCGTTGTGTTGGTTGAGTTGGGAACGACATTCACGGTGTTGTAGTCTATTCCCTCGGCGTAATAGCCCGCACAGGCTGTCTTGCCAGTGACTGCGCATGGCTTGACGGAATAGACCAGATTGTAGGTTGCCACGAACACGGTGTTAGTGACCGGATCGTACGATGGATCAGACTCTATCGCGCCGCCAAAGAATGGCGTAATAAGATACGCCTTTGTTGACGGTTGGTTCTGCCAGTTTATCTTCATGGCATTTGCATTGAGCGGATCGATGGGCTTCCAAAGTCTTTTGATGCTTGGGGCGTCGAAGACCCAATACATGTGGCCTGTAGATGCATCAAGCGCGTAGACATAGCCGTTCTTGCATCCCTTGAAGACCGTCTCGTGTGTCTGTCCGTTAATTGTAGAATTGGCCAACATGACGCTCCAGGAACAGTCCCAGTCCTCGATATCGTGGGTCGTTGTTTGGAATGCCCACGAGATCTTCCCGGTGGTATCGTCCAAAGCCAAGATTGCGTCACTCCAGAGGTTAGGTCCTGGTCTGGTGGTGGCATTGAAGTCTGGAGATGGTTGCGCCGTTCCCAAGTACATCATCCCCGTATTCAGATCCAGCGCCCCGCTGCCACCCCAGGCCGTGGCAGCACCAGCAAAGCTGCGTGTCCCGTTGAAACCGAAGTTGCCCCAGTCATTGTAAAGGAGGTCATGCAATTGACTGGCAGGAAAGGCTTTGAGATCCACCGCAGTCTTTCCATCGAATATGTAGGCGTGTGACATGTTTTGGACCGAACTTATCGCCCAGTTAGGGTCGCTACCATCTTGCGGAGGGATGAGGAATGTCCTCCAAAGAAATTTTGGAGGTGTTTGGCTTATGTCGTATGCTGCATAGAAGCCCCTCGCTGAATTCACACCTTCACTGACCGCAACGCCACCGACAAGAATGTTCCTCTTTTCATCGATGACGATTTGGGGCGTCGTCGAGCCGTAAAGACCGAAGTTCCCAGGAACCTTGCTTCTTGGGTTGAACATATTGAATTGAAGATTCAGGTCACCGTTCAGAGCGTTATAGGCAAAGATGGTATAGTTGTTCGCTACTATCCAGATGAGAGGAGTCCCCCTCACATTTGAGGTGTACCAGATGGCGTGGTAATGACCGGTGATATTGAAGCCCGGGTCGGTAACCGTGTTGATATTGATGAACTTAAGATACGGAAGTTCCTTCTGCCATATGATGGAGCCGTCTTTAAGATTTTGAGCGAGCAGGAGGTGGTACTCCGTGATGGCATAGGAGATCCCATTCACGATAATCGGCGTGTGAACGATTGTACCTTCGGTGGCGCTGGTGGCATATGGACTGGGAAGAGCCGGAATTGGATAGACCCAATTTATTTGAAGATCCTTTACGTTGCTCGGAGTAATTTGATTTTGCTGGACGTAGTCCCAATTATAGTGCTCGTTACCGTCCACGCCGTTCCATTGGGGCGCTCCAGAAGGTGCTTGAGCTAAAGCTGAATAAGACGAGAAGGCTAACATGATAGTGACAAATGATAAAGTCGCTAGGCTAGTCTTTGAATGGGAAAAGGCTCTCGTCACTAAGACTAAACCGGGCCATTAGTCTATTTAAGGTTAAAACGGCCCGTGTTGTTGCCCGTAAGTTAGAAACACTCGAGAAAGATTTAATGTCGCCCCACGGAACGAACGCGTAAGGAGTGCATAAAGCCTGTTCAGGCGTGGCCTCGCTGGCGTAACGACGATGACCCTCTTGTCATACGGAGGGGAGTACATGGCCTTCACCAGCGTTCTAACGTGGCTCTATAATCTAACTACAGCGCGTGGCGTCGACCCCCTTCAAGCGTATGGATTCGGATTCTTTGTTTCAGCTGTGTATCTTTTGGTCTCGGGTGTTCTTGCGGTTCCTTTCGGAAGCTTGAGCGACAGGTTCGGTAGAAGACCGTTAGCCGTAGTCGGTTGCGTGGCAGCAGGGCTCTCGATACTCGCTCTCCCGGCCACCGCCTTGCTGACCGAAGCGAATTTTGTAATTCTAGCGGTATCATTGGTGTTGCTCTTCGTCGGTATAGGGCACGGCACATTCACCGCAAGCGCACTGGCCTATGCCGGTGATATATCTTCATCGGCAAACGTTGGGCAGGCCTACGGGTTAGTAGAAACGGCGGAGTATGCCATGTTCATGTTTGGGACGCCGCTCGGATTTATCGTGGCGCAACTCTATGGAAACACGTGGACCTTCGTCATAACGGGGGGCATCCTATTGACGGCGGCCTTGGCTGCGGTCGTTGGCATGCCTGAGCGAAGAAAGAGTGCTGAGTCGACCGCCTCCTCCTCGCAATCAGCTGAAGTCGGAAAAACTGACGCCTCGCTGACAGTCGCGGCGAATTCCGAACCTCAAGGCCAAACCAAGTTGCTCTACAAGGCTGTCCAGGATTCAGGCGTACTAATCGCGCTCCTAGCCATCTTCTTCGTCTCGATGGGTTTCACCGCCTTTCGAATCTACATGACCCAGTACGGCACGAGCGGACAGGCTGTCCCGTTTGTAGGTCCGTATCTAATTTCAATCATGGCTATTGCGAGCACGCTAGCGGCCGTGCCGATAGGGAAGCTTGTTGATCTGAGCAAGAAGAGAATGCCGGTTCTGATAGTCGGATTCGTCATCGAGGCGATCGCTCTTGTGGCTATACTCGTCAACCCTACCGCCGTTACACTGATAGCCTGGTCGGTCGCATTTGGGGTCGCGATCATGCTGGTCAGGATTCCCCAAGCCGTAATCGTAGCCGAGCGGACACAGGTCGAGAATAGGGCCGGGGCCATGGGAGCTAACCACGCCGTCGAGCACATAGGCTATGGCGCCGGCGCATTCCTCGGAGGGTTCTTCGTCGTTTCGCTCGGACTAAGCATTCTTAACTCGTTTGTAGTCTTTGGCGCCGTGTCTCTGATTGCGGGTTTGGTGTTTCTTCCACTCTGGAAGAAGCTCGGATTGAATTGAAGTACGATCGCTGAATCAACTCGAGGGAGAGAGACCCGGTTCAGTTCACGGTGCCTCATGGGTTCTTCCGTCTCCCTTCAGCGAATAGTACCTCTTCCGCGTGTTAGTCACTCTAAACCGCGAGAGTCGCGATAGCCGTTAGGTTTCTGTTCCTCTTCA
>VBPQ01000081.1 GCA_005877185.1 Nitrososphaerota archaeon | reverse complement strand
GAACTGCTGAACTCAAGAAGGGAGAACATTCCCCTTCTTGAGCAAGCCTTGGGACACAAATCGCTGTGCCTTAGGTGAATCAAGGGCCGTGGGGCATAACGAACGTCTGTCCAGATCATACACGGTCACTGCTGGCGTGGCAGATTCGACCTCTATCTCAGCGCAGGACATTTAGCAAAGGACGATCGACCTTTTTTTCCCCAAAGCCCGATTCAAGAATCAAGATGACGCCTAAAATAGGACATCCTCCAGACTGAAAGATAGATTACTGGTATGCTGTGCTTGCTGGTCAGCTGCCTCTCGACCTCACGCAGGAGGCTCGTCTTCCCAATCCTTCGGATGCCTGACAGCGAGAATCCGATTTTGTTCTTGGAAGAAAGCCTCCGTGACAAGCTCGGAGACGAGTTCCTTTCTTCCTATGAAGCCGCTTCCCGTCGCGGGGGTGAGAACTCACTGTTGGTTGACGATAACAGAGGCCAGAAAGGTCCGAGTTGCTGTGCTGCCGATGTAGCGGCGCAGGCGCAGGCCGATTTGTCGGCTAGAGAGCTCGCATCCGATTGTTCTTCGGATTGTGCTCGACCTCGGCCAGCCCCAACGCCTCCATCACCGGAGGCACATACATGCCGAAGCGGTCACGAAGACCCTTCTTCAGGCCATACCAGCCGCCAACCGGATTCTTCGACGAGCGCCCCCAGGCTTCTACTGTGCCTTCGACCGCGGGCTTCTGCTCGTCCGCGCTGCCCAGCGGCATCCAATCTCCGTGCTTCGTGAGCGCAGAATGAAGATCTTGATGCAGCGGAGGTCGTATCGAAGCTCGGTCTTGCCAACGGTCACAACGAGTGCCGGAGGGGTAAGACTTTCATCTCTGTATGCGGAGAATTCCGATGTTCCGGGCGGCGTCTTCAGCAGCCACGGATCAGCCTTTGTTCCTTTGCCTTTGGACATGATCGACGGCATGGGCTCTCGATTTTTCGGATTATAAGGAGCGAGTCTGACAATTGACCCTTAGTTGCTAATTTTCGCGAGAGGATCCCGCATCTGGGTGAAGCATCCATGGGAAGAGGGTAACTTTCAACCGCAAATTGCGGGGCGAAAATGCGATGCCATGGCCGTCTTATGATTTCCGCATGCACCTTAACCAGACGCACTTCTAAAGGGGAACGTCCAGAGAAGAAGCATCTTAGTGCGGGGTGCTTTTAGGTTGCAGCGAACTTATATCGGTGAGAGGGACATGAAATCCCGAACTTCGTTGCCCGAGTCTGATGAGGAAATAATACGGAAGATGGACGAGGTCATGAAAGACCCCAAGAAGTTCGAGGAGTACGTGGCATCCCGTCTCGACAAGGCAGTGAAGAATTGGCCGAGGCACTAGGCGGCGACATAGAGCGACTGTGCAGGCTACTCTTGAATCAAAAGAAATTGTTGATTCGTCGAGCGCTCTTGGCGTGGGAGCGAAGTCCCGAAACGTTTGGCGAAGAGATTGTTGCCCTGAATGATATCGACGAGACGGTGAGGAACAATTGCGGCGACCACGATCATGAGACTTAAGGATAGCTTCCTGACCAGCCCTAGAGAATGAAGGACTCCACCTCATCGGTGCACGCCGCTGAACCACTCGACGAGGAAACCGGTTCTGTCACGACACCGATCTACCAGAGCTCGACATTCGGCTTCACCAGAGCTGAAGAGGTCGCGAAGGCCGTCAAGGGTGAGAGTTCCTCATTCGTCTATACCAGGTGGGACAACCCGACTGTTCGTAGGCTGGAGAGGAAGCTGGCTGAACTCGAGGGGGCGGAAGACTCCGCCTTCTTCTCCTCGGGGATGGCAGCGATCTCTACGTCCGTCCTCTCGTTCGTGCGCGAGGGGTCGCACCTCTTGTCGGTCAAGGATCTCTACGGCGAAAGCTACAGACTGATCCACGAGTTCTTGCCACGGCTCGGAGTCGAGACCACGATGGTCGAGACGACGGACCCCGGAGAGATGCGGCGAAACCTGAAGAAGAACACCAAAGTAGTGTACATCGAGAGCCCGACGAACCCGACAATGAAGCTCGTCGATATAGCGAAGAGCGCCAGGCTGGCGCACAGAGTTGGCGCCCTCCTCCTCATCGACAGCACCTTCGCCTGCCCCATCAACCAGAAGCCCCTGAGCCTGGGCGCCGACGTGGTGCTCCACAGCGCCACGAAGTACCTCAACGGTCACGCCGACGTCATCGCCGGGGCAGCGGCAGCGAGGCGCGACCTGGTGGAGAAGATCAAGCTCGTGAGGAGGATACTCGGAGGGACGCTCGACCCTCACGCGGCATGGTTGACTCTGCGTGGCATCAAGACGATGGCGGTCAGGGTCGATGCGCAGAACAGGAACGCGCAAACTCTCGCGGAGTACCTCTCGCGCCACAAGAAGGTCGCGAAGGTCCACTACCCCGGTTTGAAGGCTCATCCGCAGCACGCCCTCGCCCGGAGGCAGATGAGAGGCTTCGGCGGGATGCTGAGCTTCGAGGTACGCGGCTCGATGAAGGATGCGATGAAGTTCACGGAGTCGGTGAAGGTGGCAACTCTCGCGGCGAGCCTAGGCGGGGTCGAGACCCTTGTGGCACAACCCGCCACGCTGACTCACACGCAGCTCTCGGCGGAGGAGAGGGCCGAGATAGGCATCAGTGCGACCCTGGTGAGGGTTTCTGTGGGGATAGAGGACGCTGAGGACCTGATCAAAGACTTCGAGCAAGCTCTGGCACGGATATAGAAGTTCGAAGCCACCCATCGATGAGTGAGTAGACCTCGCCGCCCGCCTCCCTCCCATACCGAATCAGAGGTTTCGTAAGGTGTCTGTGCGCCCTTGGCGAGGAGAGATAGAACCCTGAGCGTAGCTTCCTCGGAATACATTGGCTTTTCTTCGCCCCCTCTCTCGCCTTCCAGCCGCATCTTTGGCACTCGAACCCTTTGGCTCTCCCCTCCGACTTCAATCTTAAGCCGCAGTTTTGGCAGAGGGGATTACTCATCTTCTTCTGCCGGGCGAGCGAAAAGACCTCGATTGATTCGACGTTGACCAACTTCCCGTGCCTGGCGGAGGGTCGCCTCACTCCCCCCATGATTCGCACCCCGTCACCGGGGATGAGCAATCTGGCGGACCGATTCAGGTCTCCCGTGGGCTCGTAAACCGCGCAGTCAACCTCCTTCCCTCTGCAGGCTAGTTTGAGGTACTGGTGGCCTCCGGGGCCGGGTCGCGCGGAAACGATTTCCCCTTCGGCCCATCCCGACGAGTAGGCCTTGAGCGGTAGCTCCAGCTCTTGTTGCAGATGAGCGTCAGTCCCCTGATTGGTCAGATAGATCATATGACCCTCGAGTTCCTCGTCGTGCCGTAACATCTGGAACGCCCTCAGGACGGTGCCGGGAGCTGATCCCCTGACGCCAAGGAAGACCGGGTCGGGGCCGTGGGGCGCGACGAGGGGTCTGTCCTTGTGGTAGTCGTAGTTGTTGAAGGTGTCTGGAGAGGTCCTCTGGTCCATCACCCGGACGGAGGTGGGCTCGAACCTCCTGGGAGTTCCCCAAGAATCGCCCCGCCTGTACGCAATCAGTTCGTACGTGTGGTCGTACGATTCGTCGAACGCGAGGCTCGCTGCAGCTCCCACCAAGCCCATGCCGTTTCCCAGCCGATGGGTCGGGACTCCGCCATCCCTCAGGAGCCTGACGACCCTCTCCTTGCTCACTACGCCCGAGAGGGCGGCGTGGTACAGACTCGTGAGGAATGGCAATTTGTGAGGACTCTGGAGGAGAACGACGCCCGTGTTCGCTCCGTTCTTGACGTCCGAGAGCCTCTCGACGATCGAGCAGACGAATCGGAAGGTGCCCATAACATCCTCAGTTTCCAGCGGGAGGCAGACCGCGGCGTTGCCTCTGGTCTTGAAGGGGATGTTTGGGTTGAGTCGCACGAGGCGGGGGTAGGCGAAGACCTGGAAGCCGCCTCCGCTGGATTGCGACGCAATCTTGAACGCCAGATGGGTGGTGCAGAATCCGCTCTGAGAGTCGGTGTCGTCGATTCCTACAAGGCACTTCATGGTCTGGCCCCGCTTTGTGTTGAAGGTTATTAACAGTGAAGAGAGAATTCAGGAGACTGGGAAGCCTTCGACCAAGACTCAGAGCGGGCATATGTTCAGATGAAGTTCAATGGTACGGTTGAGCCTAGAAGACTCCCTTTGCTGAACTCCTGTCGCTTCCGGAAGAGAAGAGGAGAGAACTCACGAGGATAGCAATCAGAAACCCGAAGGCGAAGCTGGCTCATGAAAGAAGGGAGCAGACGAAGGGCACGCGAAAGTCTTGGCGAAATAGAAGAGATACTTGCTTCGGGCGAACCCGCAATAAGACGAAGGCAGCAGGCTAGTCACAATCCGCGCATTCGATCGACGGGTCTACCCCCTTCTTCCTTCTGATTACGTGAGAAATCCCGAGTCCGTCGTGAACGATGTAGTACTCGTAACCATCCGAATCCGGGTCTTCGCTCATGGATAAGGAGTGCAACAGGGGTAATAAGTGCCACTGAGCGCTCTTTTGGTCCAGCCGTCCAATTACAGTCACATGGGACAGCCGAAAGAAATCGTTGAATCAGGGAACAACAGACCTACGAGACGTACTCCAAAAAGAAGCAACTGGGGAGACGAAGAGAATTGAGCGATTTTTGCGGGCTTCTGCCAGAGGCTCAAATGTCCTCGGCGTACGTTAGAATGCCCGCAGCCGCTTCAGGTCCGCGAGCATTCGCGTCCTCTCGACTCGGCCCATGGGCCTGAACGGCCTCCGCGGATTCCCGCATTCTATCCCTCTCTCGCGGAGGACCTCGTAGACGGAGGAGAGAGGAGCTCTGTCGGTTATTCGTCGTATGCGGTTCAATTTTCTCTGCAGCTCTAACCCTTCTCGAAAGTCGCCCCTCCTGAAGGAATCATAGATGCCGAGGAATATCTCCGGGATTGCGTTCGAGATCGCCGAAACCGCGCCTCTCGCCCCCACGAGGAAGGCGGGAAGGACATAGCTTTCAGTACCGTTAACAGTTAGGAAGTCGGCGGGAAGCCTCTCTATCACCTCGACGAGCTGAAGGAAATCTCGGCTGGAATCCTTCATCCCGACGACCAAGTGTTTCTCCACGAGCTTCATCAGGGTATCCGTCTTCAGATTCACGCCCGTGTGGCTCGGGATGTTGTAGACAAAGACAGGCAGGCTCACGGCTTTCGAGACGGCCTCGTAGTGCTCGATGAGCGCGGCCTCGTCGACCTTGTAGTAATAGGGTGTGATACAGGCGACCGCCCCGGCTCCCGCCTCTTCCGCGTGCTTCGCGAGCTCGACGGTACCCTTTGTATCAGGCATCCCGACCTGGATGACGACCGCTGCGCCGTCACCGGTCTCCTCCGTCACCGTCGTGGCCACCTTTTTCCTCTCGTCGATGGTCAGGAGCGGGCCGAGACCGGTCGTTCCGCAGACGAAGAAGCCGTGGACCTTCTTGCGGAGTTGAAACTGGACCAGCTTCCGCAGAGCCCTTTCGTCTACCTCTTCGGAACTGGTGAAGGGGGTTATCAAGGCGGTAATTATTCCCCCTATCTCTCGCCTACTCTTTGACCTCTCACTCATTCTCTTTCACGTCTCTGAGGAATTCCTGGATCTCCGGCTCGGAGGGGATGTTCTCCTCGTCTCCTCGCGCCGTGATTACGAGTGCCCCCGCCACCGCCGCGGCCTGCAGACACTTCCCCGTGCTCCACCCCTTCAGAACGCCACAGACGAAGATCGCCGCGAAGGCATCCCCCGCCCCTATCGGGTCAACGACCGGGACGTCGTAAGCCTTCTGCTTGAATGTCCCCTTCCCGGTGAAGGCCTGTGCACCCTCTCTCCCGAGTTTCATTACCACCGTCGCAGGACCCCTCTCCCTCAGCAGTTTGGCGGCTCGTGCGGGTTCACCCTCCCCGACCAGTACCCGGGAGTCGTCAGGGTCCGTGAAGAGGAGGTCTGCGCGAGAGACCATGGGTAGGAGGACGCTCTTGGCGTCGCGGGAATTCCAGAGAGAGGGACGTATGTTTGTGTCGAAAGAAATCTTGATTCCTGACTTCCGCGCTATCTCGAACGCCCTCTCACAGGCGTCCCTGCACGAACCGCTGAGGGCCGGTGTGATTCCCGTCAGGTGTAGCCATTTCGCACTCTTGATGTAGGAGGCTCTAACGTCGTCGGCACCCAACCTGCTGGCGGCGGACCCACTCCTGTAGTACAGGACGGAGCTCCTCCTGGGTCTAGGGTAACCCCTCTGGACGAAGTAGACGCCGGTCGGTGCCACGCCGTCGGTCTTGATCTGCGTCACGTCGACCCCTTCACCCCTCAGACTCTGGATGATCAGCTTCCCGAATTCATCATTCCCCACACTGCTGATCAAACCTGATGTCAACCCCATTCTGACGGCGCCGACGGCAACGTTTGCCTCTGCCCCAGCCACGTGCCTTTCGAAGTAAGTGACGTATCTTAGAGGACCGGTCGTCACCGCATTCAGTTGGACGAGAGGTTCACCCAGCGTCACGACCTCCGGCAAGTCTGTCCTCGCGCGTGACCGCAAATTATACATTAACCTTTCCGAGCTGTTCGGCGAGTAGATGAAATCGATCGGTCTCGGACTGCACACAGGAATGGGAGCCCGGGAACTGATTGGATGGTGCAAGAAGGGCGAGAAGGCGGGGTTCGACTCGGTTTGGATATCCGAGGATCCATACTACAGAGATGCCTTCTCCTTGATCGGTCTCGCGGCCTCCGCAACAAAGAAGGTCAGCGTAGCGACCGGCATAGTCAATGTCTACACCAGAAACCCTGTCTACATGGCGATGGCGGCGGCTACCGTCGACGAGGTTAGTCGTGGGAGACTGATTCTCGGAATCGGGCGGGGGGTGAAGTCCCTGATTGAAGATGAGATGCACATCCCCTACGGCTCACATATCGAGTACATGAAAGAGTACGTTCGGTGCACCAAGAAGCTCCTCGCCGGGGAGGAGGTCACGTACGACGGGAGCGAAGTCAAACTCACAAACGCCAAGTTGCACTTCGCCCCATTAAGGAGGAAGATGCCCATTCTTCTTGCCGCGATGGGACCCAAGATGCTGACGCTCGCGTTCACGGAGGCGGACGGCGCCATACTGAATTCCTGCACGTCCGTTCGGCACGCCAGGTACGCGGCAGGCATTCTGCGATCGACCAGTGCTGGGGGGGCAAAGAAACAGTTGGTCTGCTCACTCTGGATAAGCATCGACGAGGACGTGCAGAGGGCATACGAGAGCGTAAGAACAAGCGTCGGATTCCTGCTTTCGATACCGACGTTCGGGGAGGTCTTCCTCAGGAGGAGTGGCCTTCCGCTCGACCTCCTCCCTGAGCTCAGAGAAGCCTTCCGCTGGGAGGAGAAGGTGGGCGACCCGATGTGGCACCTGGAGCACGCCGACGCCAAGAGGGTAAAGGAGCTGGTGGACGACGAGATCGTCGACACTCTGACGGTCTGCGGGGACGCCGAGGGATGCAGGAAGAGGATGAGGGAGTACCACGACGCCGGGGTCACTACGGTGGTGATGAACCCTATGACTCCGAAGACGTTTGGGAGGGCCTCGCTGCTTGGCGTTTAAGGGCCCGCAGACATCGTAACGCTGTCTCCCTCTCTCTCGACCTCCCTGTACCATCTCTTCGAGGTTCCCATCTTCGCCCTAACCCTCCATCCTATGCTCTTCGGGTGAGCCTCTGCCGCATCGACAATCCGCTCGCACTTCTTCGTCAGCTCTTCGATCGTTGAAGCGTCCAGACCGTCGAGCCTCGTAAGCTGGTCGCCAACCACACGTAGGTTATTTCTGACTGTGTAGTGGAATCCCCAGTCATTCGAAAGGGTCTTCGCGATGTAGGGCAAGTTGACCTCGTCCTTCTCCGTGTTGCCGAGAGGGTGGTCCGCGAGCAGCATGACCAGGTCTGTCACGTCCTTCAGGTTTATCTTTACGATCTGGAGTTTGGAGAGCAGAAGGTCGGAGACGGTAAGGGTAGGATAGTCGAGCTCCAGCCTGTCCTTAAGCTCTATCGTGTGATTCATCTGAAGCCTGTCCAGGAAGACATCGACCTCGGTCCTGGTCCTCGGATTCACGTAGATTTCGCGGAGCGAGAAGGCAGCGTTGAGGGATGTTGGGACCTTGATGAACCCCTGTGACTCCATGAATTTCGTGACGTCCTTCAGATTCTTGGACCTGCCCATCAGGTCTACGTCGTGAACGGGACGGTTCAGGACCGGATATCTCTGCAGCGCACGCCCGCAGTGCAGCTTGATCGCGACCCCCGCGCCCGCCCTCAGCGGCAGGTCCTGGTCGCGCGCGGCTTCTACGAGCCTGCACGCAAGCTCCGACAGCTCGGGTGCGGCGCTCGGAGGCTCGTGACCCAACTCTTCTCGTTGGAGAAAGCTTCAGAGAATTATTTAAGCGGAGAAGGCCCAAACCTCACCGATTGACCAGGCTCTTTCACACCACCGACCTGCACGCGAGTGAACTCGTCTGGAGGAAGACACTGAGCTCGGCGAGCCATTACGAGGCGGACGTCGTGCTCCTCCTCGGCGACCTCACCGGGAAGGCGATGGTTCCTTTCGTCAGGGTCGGCGAGTCGGAATGGTACTGCGCCCCCTACGGGAAGCGGGAGACGATGCTGTCGAAGGAGCAGGTGCAAGAGAAAAAAGCGGTCTTCAGGAACAAGGGCTGGTACGTCTTCGAAGCGAGACCCTCCGAGGTCGAGGAGCTGAAGACAAATCCGGCGAAGCGGGAAGAGCTCTTCCTGACCTTGATGAGACGGACGCTTGATGAGATGCTCTCGGAGATCGATGAGACGCGCTTTCCTCCGGGCGTGAAGATGATCGTTTGTCCGGGGAATGACGACGTCTTCGAGATCGATGATGTCATTCTGAAGCACGAGAGGGTCGTGTACCCGCTCAAGCGGGCGGTGTGGCTGGATTCGAAGAGGCAGCTCGTGAGCTGCGAGTACGTCAATCCCACTCCGTGGAACACGCCCAGGGAGTGCTCGGAGGAGAAACTGGAGGGAAGACTCGAGAAGGAGATCGAGAGGGCAGACGGGGGGACAGACAGCCTGGTCTGCAACTTTCACGCTCCACCCTACGACTCGGGCCTCGACAGAGCCCCGAAGCTAGACAAGGACCTCAAACCGGTTATGGACTTCGGCAACCCTGTCTTCGAAAGCGTGGGAAGCAGGGCTGTCCTCAAAGTCATAAGGGAGTTTCAGCCTCTTCTCGGGTTGCACGGTCACATCCACGAATCCCCCGCCCATGCGAAGATAGGTCGGACGGTCTGCATGAACCCGGGCTCTGAGTATCAGATTGGCACGATAAGCGGCTACGTCATCGACCTGCCAGACGACCCGAAGGAGGAGGTAAAGTACTGGCGGGTCACTGGTTGACCAGATAAGAAAAGAAAAGAAAAGAAAAGAAAAAGTGGAGGCTTCGTGGCTCTATTCTGGAGGCAGCGTTGAGAAGATCTGGTTGACGCGAATCCCCTGCTTCGCGTTCTTCGCTGAATAGTAAATGAAGAAGAAGACGCCTACCCCGTACATCACGAGCACGTAGAGAGAGCTGTTCGCCGACTGAGCCGGGTTCGTGCCGATGAGGTAAAGGAAGACCACTGTGGCGATACCGCCCAGGATCGACATCAGGTCGACTCCACCCACCTTGATGTTGAATCCCTGCTGCGCGATCTCGGGTCTCGTAATCGGAAGCGCGACTTCCGACCAGTGCTGGAACGACCTTGCGAGGGCGAAGGCGAAGACCGTGCCGTTGAGTATTCCACCCACCGTGCCGGTCGTGTCCACGGCCGACAGGAATAGAGTGGGAAGGGTGGCGACGAACCAGAAGATGTTCCCGGCGACAGGACTGTGCCATCTGGGGGAGACGGTCGCGAATACGGAGGGACCCATCCTGTCCATCGCTAGCGCGAAGAGCGGACGGGAGCAGAATGCGTTGTTCACGATGAGGTCGTTGAAGTTGGACCACTGCGGGGAGAAGGCGGCTAGTCCGCTGAGAGCCGGGCTCCCCGACACTGCGGCTGCCATCGAGGAGAGGTCGATGGGGAAGATCTTCCCCTGCATTATGGTTAGCTTCGACGTCAGGTTCGCGTTCGTGCTGACGAAGTTGTACATGTTCGCGAAGGTACCGTAGGAGGCCGTGTAGCCCCAGGTGGCGATCGTGTTGAAGAACAGCACGCCGAGACCGCTTCCGACCATGCTGAGAGGGATGTTTCTCCGCGGTTTCTCCACCTCCCCGACGAGGGGCATCACGGTGTAGGGAAAGGTGGTCGAGATGGGTGTGAGGGCGGCCGCGAGAGTGGCCGAGAAACTGGCGGCGGGCGGAGAGAAGCCGTTTGAGGTCGCCGTCGAGACGATCTCGTTGTAGGCGCCTCCTCCGAACGTCGAGTCCCACTTGGTTTGGAGTGACCCGAGGGCGCCGACGTACGAGGCGGAGACGAGGATTATCCCTATCACTGCCCCTATCCCGAAGACGGCTACCCACTTGCCCATTATCCCCGGTCCCAGCCAGGTGACTATCAGGCCCAAGACCTGGATCAAGAGTCCTACCGCCACAAGGTTCCAAGCGTTTGAGCTGAAGGCCTTCCCCAGTGATATGAGTCCGGCGCTCCCCGTGAAGGTCCCCGTGAGTATCACGAACGCGGAGAACTGACTCGCACCCAGGAAGGCAGTCACTCCCCTCTGAGTGGGATTCTGAATTATCGACCTCCACGCCTCCATCATGCCCAGCATCGGTGAAATCGACCGAGACATCGGAAGGTAGATTGCGCCCGACCTCGGCATCGCAACGTAGAGGAGCGCCATGCTCACGACCTCTAGAAGCACGAAGAGGCCGCCGAAGAAGTAGATTGCGACGAGGTTCACGCCCGGAAAGATGAACGGGATGTTTCCCATCAGGAAATACTGGAAGGGAAGGAAATTGAGGCCCAGTCCGAAGAAGATTACGGTATAGGAGGAGATTGCTCGAGTTAGCCCCGAAGCCTGTCTTACAAACAGCAGCGGTTCTCCTGCTGCCATTCGGGGGCTGCAACCACAACGAAGAACATATAAATTTTTGCCTCTCGGCGCCCAACTCGTCAAATCTTTGCATCTGGAAAAAAGTACCCACCCAAAAATTGCCCTTGGGTGAGCTGGGTCGTCTGGGACTCCAGAGAGGGGGCGAACTGGTCGACGTATCAGGTATTTTCGCTCGAAGCGGACTGCACGAGCTGGACGGTGTAGTGCTTTTTCAGCAGGGATGGCTTCTGAAGCAGCCTGGTCCCGAGATAGTCGTTCATGAAAAGGGCGAAGACGAAACCCTGCTCCTCGCGCCTCTTCCCCTCCCCGCCCCCAAACAGGCGCTTGATTCTGTGCCAGGCAGCCCTGTACACATCATCGACCTGAACAAGGAGCCCCCCACTCCCCTTTTCCTTCTCACCCTCGTCCTTCAGTTTTCCTTCCCTCGCCTGCTGCGAGGCGCTGAGTATCAGGTTCTGTATGACGACCTTGAGCTGGGACTCCCACTCCCGAAACTGCCCGATGTTTCTCTCCCTATACTCGGTCAGCTTGCGATAGATCTTTCTGGCAACTATCGGGGGACCCACAAAGGCTAGGATCAACCCCCCTGCAACGACGGGTAGCAGGTAGACGATCACGTTCGCAAGACTCGAGTAGACTGCCCTGTTCCCTCCGAAGGCGAAGAAGACCGTCAGCCCGAAGAGCAGGAACATCATGGTCGAGATGATGTTTCCTACGAATCTAAGAAGCTGCTGATACCTTGCCCACTTCAGGAGGTAGCGAAGCTCGACCGGGACTCTGGCCATCTTTGTCAGTATCTTACGGATCTCCTCCCAGTCCCGCTTGAAGGAGTATCCCATCTTGCCTTCATCGACCACCCTGTCAGCCCACTTCAGCTCAGTATACTGCTGTACCCTGTAAGAGTCGAGCAGGAAGACGAATTCAGAGAAGACACCGAAGTCCGTGAAGTCGTACCTCTTCCGTGTTAGGACTGCACTTCCCAACGACTCTCCTCCGATCGCTCTCTCTTAATAAAATGGTACTAGGAACTGGCCGGAGTTCAATCCCGCAGCCCGGAGGGACGTCAAGCCGCCCGGTAACCCAATAATCACGCGCGCCCCTTCCTCTTTTTCTGCTTCATGGAAGAGCGTGGCCTCGAGTATCTTCGTGTAGCCCGTACAGCGGCAGAGGTTTCCGACGAGTGCGGGTCGGGGTTGGCGTCGAAGAGGGCTTTCGTTGACATGATGAACCCCGGAGTGCAATAGCCGCACTGAAGCGCGTAGTGCTCCGCGTAAGCCACCTGGATGAGGTCGAGATTCCCGTCGCTGCCCAACCCCTCGATCGTAGTCACCCTCCCCCCGTCAGCCTTCATCGCGTACGTCATGCATGAATACACCGCCTCACCGCCGAGGAGGACGGTGCAGGCTCCGCACCCGCCAGTGTCGCACCCCTTCTTCGTTCCCGTGAGGGAGAGCTTCTCTCTCAACACGAAGTTGAGCGACATCCACGGTTCAACCTCCACCTCGCGATCGATGCCGTTCACGTTCATCTTCACCCTCTCCACCCTAGCCCCCACCCCCTCTCCTCTCGAATGCTCTCTCGAGCGTCGTCCGGAGGAGCAGCTTGGCGACCCTCTTCCTGTAGGCAGAGGAAGCGCGGTGGTCGGAGATCGGCTCGCCGAGCTCGTCGTCGAGCGATTCATCCGCCTTCGATATCGAGGCTGCCTCTGCCCTCCTATTCACTAGGGCCGCGCCGCACCTCTCCGCGAGCAGGGGCTTGCTCGCGACGGCTCCGAAGACTATCCTCGCTTCTCTGATGACCCCTTTGACTATCTCCAGGGAGCAGGCGCAGTTCACCGTCGCCCAGTCGTCACCCGTAAGGGCGAACTTGGAAAACGCACTCGCTCTCGAGGCCATCTCATGCGGGATCAGCACCGCGCTGACGAACTCCCCCTCCCTGAGGTCCGGCTGAAGAAAATCTCTCTGAAACTCGAGAATCGGGACGCTGCGGACCGCGTGAGGTCCGTTCAGCTCCACACTCGCGCCCACCGATGCGAGCGCCACCGGCAGGTCAAAGAAGGGAATGCAACTCGAGACCGCTCCTCCCACAGTCGCGAGGTTCTTCACCTGCAGGGGCCGTATCTCCCTGAGCGCATCGCCGATGCACGCGAGCCTCCCCTCGTGGAGTGCCGCGCTCCCCTGGAGACGCGATAGGGACACGCTGGCCCCGATCGATGTGAACCTCTCCCCGTCCTTCACCTGGTCGAGGGAAAGCCTCGTCAGGTCTACAAGAGCTTCGACGTCGGAGAGGAGACCTCTCTGCGCGAGTTCGTAAATCACAGTGCCGCCCCCAATGACGATGCACCTGTCTTTGTACCTCGCGAGTGTCTGCGAGGCTTCGCTTGCGGTCTCCGGCCTGAAGTAGTGCTTCGGCAAGAACTCGCTCATCTAGAATTGCTTCTCATGAAAGGACCGTTCAATCCTTATATCTATTTTGACACGAAAGCGAGGCACCTTTGAGCCGCAGCGTTCCCCAGACGAAACTCGAAGAACGAGAGGAGGAGGGACTCAGGGTCGTCGGGACCAGAAGGATGCGGTACGACGCAGCACTCAAGGTTTCTGGCTCGGCCACCTTCGGGACAGACCTGAAGCTTCCGAACCTCCTTCACGGCAAGATCCTCCGCAGCACCTATGCGCACGCGAGGATTCTGAAACTCGATGTCAGCAGAGCTGAAAGCGTCCCCGGAGTCAGGGCCGTTGTGACGGCGCGAGACCTTCCCCCCGTCGTCTACGGATTTGCGGTCCGAGACCAGACCGTCCTGCCGACGGAGAGGGTCGTCTACTGCGGACAGCCGGTCTGCGCCGTCGCGGCGGAGACCCCCGAGATCGCGGAGAGAGCCCTGAAGGAGGTGCGGGTAGAGTACGAGCAGCTCCCCAACGTCCTTACGGTTGAGGAGGCTCTGAAGGAGGATAGCACCCCCATACACCCCGGCGTCGTGTCAGCCGGCTCGCCTCCCTACTCTTCCAAGAACGTGTGCTCATTCACCCGGGTTCACAGGGGGAACCCGGAGAAGGCGCTCGCGGCGGCGGACCACGTCGTCGAGGAGTCTTACGAGACGCAGCAGGTCCACCAGTCCTACCTGGAGCCGAGAGCCGCCACTGCTGACGTCGAGGCCAGGACAGGAAGGGTCAGGGTGTGGACCTCGACACAGAGCCCCTTCCTGACACGCAACTCCCTGGCGGAGGTGCTCTCCATCCCCGTGAGCCAGGTACAGGTCTTCGTCACGCACACGGGCGGCGGCTTCGGCGCCAAGATCTCTTCGCACCTCGAGCCGCTCTGCGTCGCCCTTTCCAGGAAGGCGAGGAGGCCCGTCAAGATAGTCCTGACGCGCGAGGAGGAGTTCGTCGCCGGGACCCCAAGACCGGCGATGCGCTTCTGGATCGAGAGTGGCCTGAAGGAAGGGAGGGTGACCGCCAGGCGAGGGAGGGCCATAGTGGATGCGGGTGCGTTCGGTTCTGAAGCGGCCGTCTACGCGAACATAGCCGCCATGCAGCTCGTCGGCCCGTACGACATACCAAACTTTGAAACCGAGGGGTTGAGCGTCTACTGTCGAGACTGCGTTTGCGGTCGAGTCCCACACGGACACACTCGCGAAGAAGCTCGGCGTGGACCCCGTGGAGTTCAGGCTCGCCAACGCGTGGCAGGATGGTAGCCTGGGCCCGACAGGGCAGACGATGAAGGGAGTCGGGCTGAAGGACGCGATAACGCGGGCGACTCGAAGCGCGGGCTGGAGGGAGTTCATGGCGACCCTGGGGGGCAGGCGGGCGAGGGACGGCAGGTACGCGAGAGGGATGGGGGTTGCGTGCGGCCTGATCCCCTCGGTCGGGATACACTCGAGCGCCGCCTACGTCAAGCTAAACGAGGACGGACGAGTGGTCCTCGTAACGGGGGCGGAGGACACCGGCTCGGGTGCTGTCACCGGCCTCGTGATGATCGCCGCGGAGGAGTTGGGAGTCTCCCCGGAGGATGTGATACTCCGCTCAGGAGACACCGATTTCGTTCCTTGGGACGGGGGAGCCCAGGGTAGCAGAACCATGTACGGAGCGGGGACCGCCGTGATGAGAGCCGCGAGAGACCCGAAGGAACAGATCGTGAAGGTCGCCTCTCACGTCCTGAAGGTCGAGGCGAAGAGGATAGTGCTCAGGGACGGCGCGGCCCGCGAGCTGGGGACGGACAGACTCGTGAAATACCCGGAGCTGGCGATGACGGCTCAGTACGTCATCGGGGGCCCGATCC
Organism: Nitrososphaerota archaeon; assembly: GCA_005877185.1. Lineage (GTDB taxonomy): Archaea > Thermoproteota > Nitrososphaeria > Nitrososphaerales > Gagatemarchaeaceae > TA-13. The sequence goes on along the minus strand of VBPQ01000081.1, from coordinate 2,339 downwards.
TTGGGAGGGGGTCGTTCGTGCAAGACTTCCCGGAGTACGATAGGGACACGATTGAAGGGTATACGTTCGTCCCGTCCCTCCACGACCCGACCTACGTAGCGCACGTCGCTGAAGTCGAGGTTGACACGCTTACAGGAAAGGTCAGGGTTCTCAGGTACGTCGCGGCGCAGGACCTCGGCTACTGCATCAACCCTCTCGGCGCAGAAGGGCAGATCCAGGGAGGGGCCGTGCAGGGGATCGGCTACGCCCTCTTCGAGGAGATGCTGCACGACGATTCCGGGCTGACGGTCAACCCGAACCTCGGCGAATACAAGCTGCCAACGATCATGGACGTGCCCGTTGTTGAACCGATCATCGTGGAGGGGCATTACGGGAGCGGACCGTACGGCGCCAAGGGCGTCGGCGAGGCGAACATTGTCCCTCCCGCCCCGGCCGTCGCGAACGCCATCTTCGATGCCACGGGGGCCAGGGTTAGGAAGCTCCCGATGAAGCCGGAGAGAACCCTGGAGGCCCTGGACGAGCTACTCAAGCCCCTGAGCAAATGATTGATCAGTCAGTCAGGACACGCCGCGCATTAGTGCGACGACGTCGGTCTCCATCGGCAGTAGGATCGGCTCCGACACGCCCGCCTTCCTGTACTCCTCGACCCTCCGCTGTATCTCTCCCTTCGTCCCGCACGCGATCAGCAGCTCGGCGATGTCCTGTGTAATCAGGCGGGCGGCCTCCCCTATCCCCTTTCGCTCGAGCGTTGAGCGGATTTGCTCGACCCTGCTCTCCGGGACTCCGAGCGAGGTCAAGTTCTCGGGCCTAGCGTACGCGACATCAAACGCGAGGAAACCCCTTATCCCCCTCGCGGGTTTTCCGAGACAGGCGATCACATAGTTCCCGACGGCCACCCCCGCGAAGGACCGCCCGCTCTTCTCCGCGCCCGCCCTGACGCGAGAGACCGCCTCCCTCGCGCTCTGGACGGCGAAACCAGCCGTGAAGAGAACCCCATCCCCGACCGCGCCCGCCAGCTCGAGCATCTTCGGGCCGATGGCGGCGATGTAAATCGGAACTTTCGAGGGCTTGAAAGGTCCGTCGAGGAGCGCGAAGTACGGATTCTCCCACAATTTCACTCCCTTCGCGGAGAAGGTCTGGCCGAGATAATCGACTCTCTCTCCTTTGAGCAGTCTCCTTATGACCTCCACGGCTTCCTTAATCGCCTCCAGCGGGCGGACGAACTCGATACCCGCGCTCTCCAGCAGGGGCCTCACACCCGTCCCGAGGGCGAGCCTGACTCTGCCTCCCGAAAGCTCCCCGATCGTGGCGACTGTCTGGGCTATCAGGGCGGGATTCCTGGTGAAGGGGTTTATCACCCCCGTGCTTAACTTGATTCTCTCGGTGGAGAGCGCGACGCAGGCTATGTTCGAGATGGCGTCCCTCAGAAAGTAGTCCTCTGCGAACCAGAAAGACGAAAAGCCCTCCCGTTCAGCCAGCTTTGCAAACCGGACAATCTCCTTGACTCCGTAAGGGGCCCCCGTGAACCCCACCCCCAGACCGCTCTTCCCCCGTCCCAACATCAACCATCTTTTTGCGGTGGAATCCTCGTAAAATGCTCGTGTATGACCTTCCAGCTCCCCCTCCTCCAGAAGACTATCGTGAACCTGCTCCTCCCTTTCGAGACTCCTCCCCCCGTTTCGATCCGCCAGTCGTCGACTCCGGTGACGAGCGCAACATCTTTTGCGAGGAAGTCCAATCGAACGTTCTGCCTGTCGATGGATGCGGATTTGATCTCAGACAGCTCCTCGATGAACCTTCTGAATCGCGAACCATCGACCAGCGAGTAGTCGGGGACGTCTTCGAAGGCGGAAAACTTGGGGTCGAACGAATCGTAAATCTTGAGAATTCTGCTCTTCTTCTTGGTCGAGATCGCCTCGGGGACGGCCATGACACGCGAAAGAATCTTTTCCCTCTCTTCATCCTGGACTCTCATTTGGGCGTAGATGAACGCTCGACCGCTCTTCGCTTAATAACGATTTGTCTGAGGAGTATCTCGCATCCCGCATCCGCTTTGTCTGTCCCTCGGGCGGTTACCGCCACCTCCCTCTGGCCCCCAAGGGAGCCCTTCGGCGCAACAAGAGTGTCGATTTGTTGGCTGTCCCCCACTGTAGGTCACCGTCGTCTCCGCTTGTGTGATGTCATGAGCTGACCCCTGCCTCGTTACAAACCCGGGTCCACAGATGGTTGGATTGATAGACCGCTATCGTGTTAGAGGTCTCGCTAATTTTCTCGGCGTACTCGCTGTTTCACGGACAGCTGCCTGGGGCGCTGGACTTCGATGGCTTCGAGAACTCGCT
>VBPQ01000238.1 GCA_005877185.1 Nitrososphaerota archaeon | reverse complement strand
TGGTCTCGCTTCAGTTGACGCGGGAGAGTCTCCGCATCCTTTGCTTCGTGTCACTGTCGACCTTGACGCCGACGACTTCCATCACCTTTGGGAATACATGGCTGGTAGCATAAAGATTACCAACCGATGGCTGTGCCAGCTCGAGCATAGCCCGATTTCCAGACACTCACTCGCGAACCGTCAGCTCGCCCTTCGGGCCATCCAGAGTGACCTTCAGCCTGTTCAGGAGTCCCCTCCCGAGGAGCGGCCGAAGCAGCAGCGGGCTGGTATAGACGCTGCACCGAAACCGCTTTCCGCCGACGGCAGCCACGCCCCTCGACGAGCGTAGGCTGATGGCCAGGCCTGACGCCGAGCGCACGACGAAGGTGCCTCCGGGCTCCTCGAAATTCTGTCGACCCAGCCCTATGTACTGCTCGAGGGGCAGGAGCAGACCACCGTCGAACCCGGTGTCTACCATGGGGGTCACCTCCGTGGAGCCTCGCGAAGCCGGGTCGCTCAGGACGACCTTCATCACCGGAAGGGGGACCCTCGCATCCTTGTCGTAGGCGAAGGTCGTCACGGCGCCAGCTCTTCCATCAGCGACCAACCCAGCTCAACGACCTTGGTCGGCTCGTCGACCAGATGGGCCACTATGGCTTGGTCGCCCTCCGCACTCGCGACCGTCCGAAATGCCTCATCGGGGGTATCGTAAGAGCCTACGAGCTTGCCATCCTTGATCACAGCGTACTCACCCCGATGCCCGCGCATCAGCTCGCGGCGCATCCCGCCGAAGGCGTCGTTGTTGACCTTTGCTTGCTTCTCGAGTTCCTCCCATTTGTCGAGCAGGTCCGGCCTGGTCCGCTGGCTCAGCCACATCGCCAGTGCCTCGTTGACTGCCTCCCCCAAGGTCTTGCCCCTGAGCGACGCTAGCGCCTTCGCCCTCCTGTACAGCTTCTCGTCTACGTTCTTGACCGCTACTGTTCCCATGGACATGGTTAAGCAAGTTCAACTTGTTAATAGGGATAAGCGAGCCTCGATATTGGTGCCCTGACCGCCGTGCCAATCGAACAGAATGTCAACTCAGGGCTCTGAGCTACGACTTCATCGGTGATTCTGTCACTGAAGAAAGGTAAGGTAATGGAAAGTGATACTGGGAGTCCTGACCATGGCGTAAAGAGATGGGCATTGGATTAGCGAGCGGTTTGTCAATGAAGTCTTTGGGAAACGAAGAAACCCCACATCCCTTTAGGGGTCGGATGAATTCGTGTCCCAACAAACTAGGAGGGTGCCGAGGGAAGCAACGATAGCCTGCGATGCCAAGGGCATGACCTACCCGCCGGTCAGGGCACTCGAGGGGTACGGGTACGACGTCGTCACCGTAGCGAACCTGAAGCAGCTGCAGTGGATAGTGAAGAGCAGGAAGAAGGCGGGTAGGGTCGACTCAGAGACGCTCGCGAACCTTCATGAAGCTGACCGCTTTGGCACTCGAATTCACGAATCACAATGTGGCTAGTGAAGCTATCTTGAGCACTCTGTCTCCAAGTCTCAATTCCTTCAGCGTAAGGAGGGATTTGTCCATGGTCACAAAGGTTCCGACTTGCTTAGAATGTAAGTAAGAAGCCAGAATCAATGCGTCTCTGCCTCCCAAAGAATGCTTCGCGGCCAGCCTGAGCCCTCGCCTGACCGTCATCGTGTCGATTGGGAGAGAAAGAACGAGGTCAAGGTATTCGAGTAGGGTCTTGACCGTATCCGCAGGGTTTCTCTTCAGTTTGAAGACTGACGCATGATAAGTCTCGTGAATGACGGTTGGGTTGACCGCGTGGTTTCTTTTGACCAGAACCTGGGTCGCCTCATGATCAGGATGCTCTGGGACCAGGTAAGCTATCAGTACGTTGGAATCTATTCCCAAATATCCTTGATTTCTTCTGGAGTTGGCCAATGCTTGACCTTGCCTTCTGCCCTTCCCAGGACGCCATACAAGTCAGACAGGTTCTTCGCCTTGCGCTTCTTGAGCAGAATGGTCTCGTCTATGGCGTCTACGACCATCTCTTCACCCGGCTTGAGGCCGAGTGACTCAACAACTTCCTTCGGTATGGTCGCCCGGATGCTGTTCCCAATTTTCTGCAGCTTTACGGTGGTCGCCATCTCGAAAGATATACGCGTTGGGATATACTTAAGGGTTGCCGTTGCTGCGGCTTGGAGCTGGGCGGGGAGATGAATGTAAATCCTCAGGCCGAGACGGTGTTGCCCGCAAATCCCTCTGCTGATGGTAACGGCGTCCGGTCCCCACGCCACGCTCTGCAAGGGATGAAGCTCATCAGGGCGTGTGACGAAGAGGAGGACAGATTCGGGAGGGGGATACGGAGCATAAGGGACGCCTCCTAGCGAATGGTCCGCTCACACAGAATAATTTACGGGCAACACCGGCCGAGACGGGAATCCCTCCTGTAATCGTGTTGCTGCTTATCATCATGCCGGTGGCTTGGACCCACGCGCTCGAGAGGATGCATGTCCGACGTCTGAGCAGACGGCTAATCGGCATCACGAGACGCTGTGAACCGAGCCTTTCGGGTACATGCTCATATATCCGGCGAGATTCAATCTACCGGATAAAAATGTCAGAATCCGAAAGCGTGGTCGGCTCCAAGGAAGAACTCTATCCGCCGAAGAGCGTACGCAGGGCGCTTAAT
>VBPQ01000028.1 GCA_005877185.1 Nitrososphaerota archaeon | reverse complement strand
CTTCTCCCATCCCGATGCAATCTCGTCGAAGTAGGAGTTCGTCGTCTCGCCTCACTTGACCGTCACGGACTTCGCGAGATTCCTGGGGTAGTCCGGGTCGTTTCTCTTCTCCACGGCCGTCCAGTACGCCATCAGCTGAAGCGGTATCGCCTCCAGTACTGGCGAGAGATTCTCCTTCGCCCTGGGTATCTTGACGAAGTGCGTGTAGACCTCGCTCGGTTCATCGGAGATCCCGATCACCCTCGCTCCCCTCGCCTTCAACTCCTCCGCGTTCGAGAGGGTGTCGGCGTGCGTCTCCCCTCTCGGGTTGATGACGACCACGGGGGTCCCGTCCTCTATCAGAGCCAGCGTTCCGTGCTTCAGCTCGCTCGCGGCCATCCCCTCGGCATGGATGTAGGAGAGCTCCTTCATCTTCAGGGCGCCCTCAAGGGCCATGGGATAGTGGTACCCCCTCCCGATGAAGTAGAAGTCGGATCTCTCCCTGTACATCTTCGCGATTTCTTTGACCGTCGGCTCAGTGGAGAGAGCCTCCTCGACCATTTCAGCAACCTCTTCACCCCTTCCATTCCCGCTGCCGACGAGTTTATCGACGATCAGGTTCGCGACGACGACTTGTGCGGTGAAGCTCTTCGTGGCAGCCACCCCCACCTCCGGTCCGCAGTTCAGAAGTAGGGTGAGGTCGCTCTCCCTGGCCAGCGTCGATCCCGTGGCGTTAACGAGGGAGAGGATCTTCGCTCCTCTCTTTCTTGCCTCTCTTATCGCTTCGAGCAGGTCCGCCGTCTCCCCGCTCTGAGAGATCGCGATCACGACCGAGCCGTCGTCGACGAACTCTGCGTGCTCCCTGAATTCACCGGCTAGGGTGACTTCGCATCTAATCGCCGCGTCCCGCTCGAGGCGATACTTCAGGAGCAGCCCCGCGTGATAGCTCGTCCCGGCGGCGGTGACGAAGACACTCCTAGCCCCACGAATCCTTTCAACAAACTCCCCCAACTTCTCTTCGTTCTGCATCATCGCGCGTACGACCGTCTTGGGTTGCTCGTGGATCTCCTTGAGCGTATAGTGCGCGTAGTCCTGCTTCGAGAGGTCGGCAAGCTCCCATGCGACCTGCGTGGGCTTTCTCTTTACCGGCTTTGCGTTCATGTCGAAGATCTCCACGCTTCGGTTGGTGACCTTCACCACCTCCTGGTTGTCCAGAAAGATCGTCCTGTCTGTATACTCGATGAAGGCGAGGACGTCGCTCGCGATGAAGTTCTTCGTGTCGCCTACTCCGATGAGCAGGGGCGCATCTTTTCTGGCCCCGGTAATCAGCTCCGGAGCGTCCTGGAAGAGAGCCGCGAAAGCGTACTGCCCCTTCAGTCTCTTCGCCGCCAGAATCGTCGCCTTCACAGGGTCCCTGACCTTGCGGTACTCGCCTTCTATCAGGTGTGCGATCACTTCGCTGTCCGTCTCGCTCTTGAAGATGTGTCCCTTGGCGCGCAATTGCTTCTTCAATTCCAGGTAGTTCTCGATTATCCCGTTGTGAACTATCGCTACCCTCTCTTTGCACGAAGTGTGAGGGTGTGCGTTCTGGTCCGTGACGCCTCCGTGGGTCGCCCAACGGGTGTGGGCGATGCCTGTCGTCCCGGTCAAGGAGGAGAGGCCATATTTTCTTTCGATGTCGTCTATCCTCCCGGCTGCCTTCCTCACTCTGATTGCGCTCTCGGAGACAGTCGCGACGCCGGCCGAGTCATACCCCCTGTATTCGACCCTCTTCAGGCCCTGCAGCAGGATTGGCGCGACAGCCTCGTCGTTCACGCAGCCGATTATTCCGCACATATTTGCGGGCTCTGCGCGCGGGCTTATAAGGTCTAGAAAGGCATGGTCCTTTCAATGCGGAGCTGGATGTGCATGGTGTGACCGCGAGTTCGCTTCAGGGCCTTTCGGGGACCCTCATACCATGCAAAGCTCTTTATGTCCCCCCTCATGTCGCCCCAACGAGTCATGGCTGAAGAGAAACTGCTCTTCGACCCCAAGTCCCAAGGGGCGACCGCACGGAGGGTCCTTGTCTCAGACTCTCCGAGGCCCTTCGCGCCAGCCTTCACCGAGGTGGGGCGGAAGATTCTTGCGATTCTCGCAAAGGGTCCCAAGTATCCAGCCCAGATCGCTCGTGAGCTCAAGACCCACCACCAGACGGTCTATTATCATGTCGGGCGGCTCCAGAGGTCGGGTCTCATCACGAAATTGGAGAGCCACGATGTCCGGGGAGGGAGGGCGAACGTCTACACACTCTCCTCAGACGGCTACGCCGTCGAGTTTGATGTTAAGGGTGAGGTGCTTCCTTCGATCTCCGCCGCCACCCGATCGAGGGCCTTCGGGAACTTCTTCAACGAGTTTGTCGGTGGCGGGACCTTCAACGGTTGGATCGTCGTGGGCTCACCATCCCCTCACGGTCCCAGGATGACTCTGGGTAGGGATGGCCACTACGCCGTCCAGCTAGGGTTCGCCTTGGGCCAGTTTGTCAGGCTTCCAACCGCCTTCCCTGTAAAGCTTGACGTCGACATCAGAGCCGAGAAGCTTGAACGCTCCAACATGATAATCGTGGGAGGTCCGCGAACGAACGTCATATCAGCCGAGATAAACAAGTACCTCCCCATCAAGTTCGCGGACGATGGGTCCTGGACCTCGTTCAGCGACGACAGAGGGAGGGTATACGAATCAGACTTTGATTGCATGGTCGTGAAGGGGCCCAACCCTTGGGACGAATCGAGGACCTGCGTAATCTGCGCGGGCGTCACCGGCGCGGGGACGAAGGCAGGGATTCTGGCCCTCACGACCTTCGCCGATGACACTCTGAAGGGGTACAGGAGTGGAAGATGGGGAGGCGTCCTGAGAGGGACCGACCTCGACGGCGATGGGAAAGTCGATAGCGTTGAAACCTTACGTAGGCTCTGACTAGGCTCTTCTTCCCCGCCTTCCGCCCTTCTTACGTGTCGTGTCGTGGGGGATTGGGGTCACATCCTCTATCCTTCCAATCCTGAACCCAGCCCTCGCGATTGCCCTGATCGCCGCCTGCGCACCCGGCCCCGGCGTCCTTGGCCCCGTTCCGCCGACCGCGCTCACCTTGATGTGGACCGCCGTAATCCCCTTCGTCTTGGCGACCTCCGAGGCGGCGCTCGCTGAACGCATCGCCGCATAAGGTGACGACTCGAACCTGTCCGCCTTCACGTGCCTGCCGCCTGAGGAGAAGGAGATCGTCTCCGCCCCCGTGATGTCCGTGATGTGCACGATGGTGTTGTTGTAGCTGCTGTAGATGTGGACGACGGCCCAGCGATCCTTCAGCGCCTCCTCCTCCGCCAATTACCTCGCCTCCGGCGGGATGGCAGCCTCCTTTGCGGGCGGGGAACGCGACCCGCCGAGGAGCTTGATCTTCTCCTCCTCCTCGCGCGCGACAGGATAACTGGGTATCGTGATACGCCTCTCTCCGATGATTACATGGCCGTGGACGATTGCCTGCCGCGCCTGCAGGGGAGAGACTGCCATTCCCCTCTTGAAGATCATGGACTGGAGGCGCCTCGCCAGCACGTCCTCGACTGTGAGGCTCAGCACGTCGTCTAGTGGTGACCCTAACTTTACCAGGCCCTTCCTGACAAGGCTGTCCATGAACTTCTTCTCGTCTCTCTGCCTGACCTCCTGAGTGGCTGCGAGGAGGGTTCTCGCCTGCTTCCTCGTCGAACTCAGCTGAGACTGGGCCCTCCATAGCTCCCTCTTGTTTCTCAGACCGTATATTCCGAGGAGGTAGAGTTCCTGAGCGAGCTGTTCAGACCTCCACGGACTCTTCGGTCGAGAATACCGCTTGCGTGGCTTCTTGGGGTCTCCCACGAGTCACTTCTTCTCCTCCTTCTTGGCTTCGCCCGCCGCCTGCTTCGCGGCTGCGACCAACGCGGCCTTCCTCACCCCGACTGTCCTTCCCTTCCTCCCTGTCGTCCTCGTCCTCTGCCCCCTCACCTTCAAGCCGAGGGCGTGACGTATCCCCTTCCACGACCTTTGGTTACTCTCCCTGTCGATGTCGTTCTTCAGGGCCAGGTCCAAGTCGGACCCGAGGAGTTGCTTGCTCTCACCCGTCTCTGGGTCTCTCCTTCTGTTGTAGAACCACTGAGGTAGCCCCAACGACGCGGGGTCTTGCAGGGCCTTCTCGACAAGCTGTATCTGAGCCTCGGAGAGGAAGCCAACCCTCGCACGAGGGTCTAGACCGAGCTTGGAGACGGTGCTGGCGGCAAAGTTGTCGCCGACGCCCTTGATATCGGAGAGCGCCACGACGAGTTTCTTCCCCCCGTCGAGGTCCTTGCCGTGAATCCTCACCAGGTGCTTGAACTCTACGCTTTCCGACATCTCAGTCGAGCCCGTCCTCTTTGCATTATAAACTGTTATGAGCGAAGCGCGAAAAGGCAAGATGGCCGAACAATCCTTTTAAACCAGATTCCCGCTCGCGGCGAAACGTGCCCCTTCGCATGGTGAAAAGTCAACCAGCTGGTGTTGCGGATGCCTAAGGTCAAGCTTATCGAGGAATCCGGCAACGAGGTCACCCTTCAGCTCGACGGGATCGACAGGTCGTACGCGAACGCCGTCAGGAGATTTTGCATCTCCGAGGTCCCTTCGATGGCCATCGATGACGTCGTGATTCTCGAGAACTCGTCGGTCCTCTACGACGAGATTCTCGCCCACAGGCTCGGGATGGTCCCTATCAAGACTGACCTCGAGAGGTACATCCTCCCCGAGAAGTGTGACTGCGGCTCTCCTCTGGGCTGCCACAAGTGCCGCGTGCTCCTCGTCTTGGATGCGTCAGCGCAAGACAAGATAAAGACCGTCTATTCCGGGGACCTCGTGTCAGAGGACAGGGACATCCGTCCGATAAGCGAGACCATCCCCCTCATCAAGCTGGCGCCTGGTCAGGCCGTCAAGCTCGAGGCTTATGCGAGGCTGGGCAGGGGGAAGGAGCACGCGAAATGGCAGCCCTGCAGCATCGCCTCCCTCACCGACGGGAAGTCAGGCGACAGCTTCTTGCTAAAGGTCGAAACAGCGGGAAGCCTCCCCGCCAGGGAGATCGTCGTGAAGGCAGTCCAGATCCTTGAGGAAAAGCTCAAGGAGATACAGGTTAGCGTGGCCGAGAAGTGATGACCACTAGAAACCCCATCCGCAAATCGGCGGCGGTGATGCTCGAGCGGAAAGGGAGGAAGGAGAAGGCGGCGATCTGGAAGGAGGCTTCCGAAATGCTCCTGACGACCTCCTCCAGGAGAGTGGAGGTGAACCTCGACCATATTTCAGGGATCGTTTCGAAGGCCACGGCGGTCTTCGTCCCGGGGAAGGTCTTGGGTTCGGGTCTCCTGACGAAGAAGCTTGTCGTGGGGGCTTACTCCTACTCAGGCGCGGCGAGGAAGAAGATCGAGGATGCTGGAGGTCAGGCGCTCGGAGTCCAGGATTTCGTGAAGAAGTATCCGAAGGGGAGCGGTGTTCTGCTTGTCGAGTGAACCCTGCGTCTTCGTACAACAACAGCGTCGAGCCGTTCCTTCAAAAGGGAGACAAGATGCTGAGGATAAGGCTCGTCACCGTGTAGGGAGGGGGATACTGCCATGATGACAGGAACGGGATATGCGAGAAGTCAGAGGGGCGAGGAGGAGGAGAAGGAGGAGGGGAAGGTGACTCAGGAGGAGGCGGTCCCGGCGCCGAAGCGGCCAGAGAAGAAGGAGGAGAAGAAGAAAGTCCCACCAAAGGGTCCCCCGCCCGTCGCGATGGTCGATGCAAGCCATCTCGGCGGGATGGTCAATATCGACGCTACAGACCAGATTGCCGGGAGGCTCTGCTCGAAAGTCGCGAAGCTGATCCTCGTCGGGAAGCGTGTAACCGTGGTGAACGCTGAGAGGGCGCTTATCTCCGGGGCGAGGAACAGCGTCATCCGTCAGTGGATGGAGAGGCTAGAAATCGCGAGCAGGGTGAACCCGATTTACGGCCCGATCCACCCCAGGAGACCAGACACGATTCTGAGGAGGATGGTGAGGGGGATGGTCCCTAGGCGGAAGCCGAAGGGAGCTGCCGCGATGAAGCGACTCAGGATCTACATCGGAGTCCCGGAGGAGATGAAGGCGATGAATTTCGCCAGGTTTGAAGATGCTCAGGCGACGAGGCCCATCCCGGTCTATATCACCGTGAAGGAGCTTTCGAAGAACCTTGGATGGAGCGAGTGAGGAGACACTGCCATGATGACAGGAACGGGATATGCGAAAAGTCAGAGGGGCGAGGAGGAGGAGAAGGAGGAGGGGAAGGTGACTCAGGAGGAGGCGGTCCCGGCGCCGAAGCGGCCAGAGAAGAAGGAGGAGAAGAAGAAAGTCCCACCAAAGTTGCAGGCGAAGAGGGTCAAGCTTTATTCTGGGGCGAGAAAGACTGCCAGGGCGACCGCTTCGATTTATCCGGGTACGGGGAAGGTCAGGGTCAACGGACGCATCCTTGAGCTTTGGGAGCCAGAGGTGGCGAGGCTGCACATGCTCGGTCCCGCTCTAGTCTCGGGAGAGTTGAGGGAGAGGTTCGACATCGACGTGAAGGTTGCGGGCGGGGGCTTCATGGGCCAGGCGGACGCGGCGGCGATGGCAATCGCGAGGGCGTACGTGGACCAGTCAAGAGGAAACGAGGCGAGGGAGAGGATGAATGCATACAATAAATATCTCCTCTCGGGCGACCCGAGACAAGCAGAGCCGAAGAAGTTTGGTGGGCCGGGTGCGCGGAGAAAGAGGCAGAAGAGCTATCGGTAAGGTGATGACCGAACCGCATGCTTCGGGTGGTGAAGGCAGTTTTCCCTGGAAAGCTCTCAGCCCCGGTAGATGAGGCAACTCAAGCAGTGGATCATGCGAAGGCTTGTCAGCGCGAGGCATGGAAGACTTGCGATGCAGCGACAGAAGGTCTTATTTGGGACCACGGAGCGAGGATGGGCCATCTATGATGATCCCAATTAGGTGCTTCACCTGCGGCTCCCTTGTCGGAGACAAGTTTTCTACCTTCGAGACGAAGGTAAAGGCGGGAGAGGACCCGGCAAAGGTTCTAGACGAACTCGGGCTGAAGAGGTACTGCTGCAGGCGGATGCTGATCTCCTCCGTCGACGTCATCGACCAGGTCCTTCCGTTCTTCGGCAAGAAGGGCACAAACTACTGACTGGTTCAGCGTTGCGCATACAAGCGCTCTCGGCGCGGGTCGCGTTCAACGGGAGGGGCGACCCGGGAATCGAGGCAGAGCTCTCGGCCGGCGGCGAGGTCGGAAGAGCGCTTTCCCCCTCCGGTGCGAGCCGCGGCATTCATGAGGCGGCACCCTTCTCCCCCGGCGGCCCAGACGAGACCGCTAGGCTTGTTTCCACCTACAAGCGCAGGGTCATCGGCGAGGACGCGGCCGACCTCCGGGGACTCGCCTCCACCATAAAGAAGATTGACGGGACGCCGAACTACTCTAGGATAGGTGGCTCGGCGGCATACTCCATCAGCCTCGCGGCCGCCGTCGCCGCCTCGAGCGCGAGAGGAGTTCTCCCCTGTCGTCTAATCGACCCCCGCTGCAACTCGCTCCCCTACCCGCTGGGGAATGTGATCGGCGGAGGGAAGCACGCGGGCGAGAAGTCGCCGAGCATCCAAGAGGTACTCGTCGCCCCCCTCGGTGCCAGGTCCGTGAGGGAGGCAATCCAGCTCAACTTCGATGTTCATTCCAGGGTCGGAAGGGAGCTCTCGAGCAGACTCCCCTACCCCGTCGGGAGGGGGGACGAGGGAGGGTGGTGCCCGGGCCTGACTGACGAAGAGGCCATTCAACTGGCTTCGGAGGCTGCGCGGGAGGTCGCCGACAAGTCTGGGAGGAAGATTCGGGTTGGGGTCGACTTCGCAGCCGGCTCGCTGTACAACCCGAAGGACGGGAGGTACTGGTACCGCGCTTCCGGAAAGTCTGTCGACAGGGAGGGGCAGCTCTCCTATGTGGCGGAGCTCTGCGACAGGTTTGACCTCTTCTACGTCGAGGACCCTCTTCAGGAGGAAGACTTCGACGGCTTCGCCGACCTCACCTCCTCGCTCAGGGGGAAGAGACTCGTAGTCGGTGATGACCTCTACACGACCAACTTGGAGAGGCTGGAGGAGGGAGCGCGCCGAAAGAGCACGAGCGGGGTTATCGTAAAGGTGAATCAGGTCGGAACTCTCGGCGAGGCGCAGGAGTTCAGCTCCTCCTCCAAGAAAGGGGGACAGACACTCATCGCCTCTCATCGGTCGGGAGACAACGAGGACCCCCACCTCGCCGATATAGCGATCGGATTTGGGTGCGCTCTGATGAAGTGCGGGATAGTGGGCGCGGAGCGCACTGCAAAGTTAAATGCCCTTCTGATGAGGGCCGAAAAGTTGGACAGGGCAAGAATGGCGAAGGTGGATTAGGGGTTGTCTCAGTACGAGGAGGACGAGTCCGGGTCCGCCGAGAAGATGGTCATAGCTCAGCTTTCGGAGAAGGCTCTTCTAGCCACGGGCATCAGGATAGGAACTCCCGTCAGGACGAAGACGATGGAATCCTTCACGACACGCCCGCGCCCCGACGGCCTTCACATGATTGACTACTCCAAGACCCTGCAGAGGATAGACATCGCTGGAAAGTTCATCGCCTTCACCGGCCCCCAGAACACCGTAGTCTACACGAGCAAGGACTACGGGGCGAACGCCGTCGAGAAGTTCTGCGAGCTGACAGGCGCGATTCCGCAGGTAGGGCGGTTCATGCCTGGTACCTTCACCAACCCCCTCTACCCGGGCCACATCGACGCTGAGCTCGTCTTAGTCGCCGACCCGCTCTCCGATGCCCAGGCAGTCGTCGAGGCGGGGAAACTCGGCATACCCGTGATCGCCGTCTGCGACACCGACAACGTGACGGACGATATCGACCTGGTAATCCCCGGAAACAACAGGGGTCGAAAGGCGATCGCCGCGATTTTCTGGCTGCTCGCCCACGCCGTCCTCACCCACGCGGGGTTGCTCTCCCCTGACCAGCCGATGAAGTACGCGATTGAGGACTTCGAAACGAAGCTCATCGAGGAAGAGCAGGTCGAGACCGAAGCCGAGTGACTGAGTGAGTGAGCGAGTGAGTGACGGACGGACGATTCTTAATTAAGAGACGAGGAGACTCGCTGCACATGCAGGCGAGGAGACCCGCCGTCGCGGGGGCCTTCTACCCAGCGGACGCTCGAGAGCTGAAGGAGCTCATCACGGCCTCCTACCTCCACAGGCTCGGCCCGGGGAGCGAAACGCCCCCTGAGTACCTCTCGAGTGGTGTCGTCCCCTGCCTCTCTCCCCACGCTGGCTACGCCTACTCGGGACCTGTCGCGGCTCACACGTACCTGCACGTCTCCTCGCTTCGCAAGCCGGAACTTGTCGTCATTGTCGGGCCGAATCACTACGGGGTGGGGAGCGGCGTCGCGACCTTCAGGGAGGGATCGTGGGAGACACCCCTCGGCCGAGTTCCAGTCGACGAGGAGGCGGCGAGGAAGATCGTGGAGTCGACGGGGATAGTCGACTACGACTCCTCCGCCCACAAGATGGAGCACTCCATCGAAGTGCAGCTCCCATTCCTTCAGCTCATATACGGGGAGAGTCTCTCACTGCTTCCCATCTCCCTGGCGTTTCAGGACATAGAGACAGCCCGAACGCTCGGGGACGGGATAGCAACCCTTCTTGATGGGAGGGACGCCGTCCTGATCGCCTCCTCAGACCTCACCCATTACGAGGCGGCGGAGCAGGCCAGGTCGAAGGATTCGCAGCTCCTCGAGAAGGTGGAGGGGCTAGACCTGGAGGGTTTCTACGGAACTCTCGAGAGGTTGAACGTGACGGCCTGCGGCTACGGCGCGATCGCCTCGGTCATCCAGGCGTGCAAGAAGCTCGGGTTCAAGAAAGGTGAGCTTCTGAAGTACTCGAATAGCGGAGAGACCACAAGGGATATGAACGAAGTTGTCGGGTACGCATCCTTGAGATTCGTCTAGACATTGAAGGCTGTTGCGGACGCACCGTGCAAGGCCATCATCACGGGCGAACACTTCGTCGTTCACGGGGCCTGGGCGCTCGCCGCGGCCGTCGAGAGAAGGGTCAAGGTCGAGGCGAGCGAGGCGGAGGAACTGGTCATCGAGTCCGACGGACAACGATCGAGTGGATCATCGGGGAAGAGACTCGCCCCCGTCGCGAGGGTCGTGACGAAGCTATCTGAGGAGTTACGCTTCAGTCCGAGGGTTCTCATCCGGATAACCTCCCAGGTTCCAGAGAGTTCCGGGCTGGGGTCGTCCGCCGCGACGATGGTGGCCGTCGCATCGGCCCTCACGAAGCTGAAAGGAATCGAGCTCGCCACGAGCGAGATATCGCGCTACGCGATGACGGGGGAGACTGCGATTCATGGCAGAGCCTCTGGGATTGACGTCAACATCTGTGCGACGGGTGGCGTCATCATGTACAAGATGGGGGAGGAAGCTAGGAAGGTCAGGTTCGCCGGCTCGCGCAGATTCCTCATCGTCCAGTCGGGGACGAAGAGGAGCACGAAGACTCTCATCGACAGGGTCTCGCGGATGAAAGTGAAGTATCCCGGGCTCTTCGCGGGGCTGGCCAACTCCGCCTCCTTCATCTCTGAGCTCGCCGAGACGAGGCTCGTCAACGGGGATATGCAGGAGTTGGGGAGGCTCCTGACCTACAGCCACGCGGTACTCTCGACGGTGGGTGCTTCGACCCCGAACCTCGATAGGTTGGTCGACCTCCTCCTCGCGCTCGGCTGCTACGGCGCTAAGCTGACCGGGGCCGGAGGAGGGGGTAGCGTCTTCGCCATCCCGAGGGAGGGGAGCACCGACGCCCTCATCGCGGAGCTGAAGTCGAGGGGATACGAATCCTTCCAGACAAACGTGCCCACCGAGGGTGTAAAGAGTTGGCTCCGGTAACTCTCGCGAAGCTCGGCGGGTCTGTGATTACCGACAAGACTAAGCCTTTCTCATTCAGAGCGGAAGTGGTATCGGCTCTGGGAGAGGAGATAGCCGCGTCTCACGAACGAGTCGTCCTCGTCCACGGCGGCGGCTCATTCGGTCACCCGGTCGCGAAGGAGTACGGCCTCACCTCGGGAGCCTACTCGAGAGGAGGGGAAGGGGTGAGCAAGACCCGAGACGCCATGTACGCGCTCAATCAACTGGTGTGCAGAGCCTTGATGGGGGCGGGCGTCGAGACCTACCCCTTCGCTCCCTTCGACCTACTCGTGAGTTCCGACGGGGAGCACGCGAGGTCCTGGCTCAGGAACCTCCTCTCCTCGGGGCTCTCCCCCGTCACCTTCGGCGACGTCTCCTCATATCCGAGAGGCTTTAGGATCCTTTCAGGTGACACGATCATGCACGAGTTGGCCAAGGTCCTGAGGCCGGTCCGCTGTGTCTTCGCGTTGGATGTCGACGGAGTCTATCGAGGCAGGGAGAAGGAGAAGGCGGGGAACCTCCTCCGGACGATATCAGCCTCCCAGATGAGCAAACTTAAGGTGGACCTTGGAGACGATGCGACTGGAGGTATGAAGCTCAAGCTTCAGGTCGCGGGGAAGATCGCTTCTCTGGGGACGAGCGTAAGTTTTGTCTCCGGTTTTAGGAGAGCTGAATTCGCGAAAGCCTTGAGGGGGCTTGACTTCTACGGCACGATGGTGGCAGTATGACCCAGCACACAGGTTTCACGAGCGACTCGAAATCAGGGACGCCCTCCCTCCTCGATGAGGTCGGGAGGGTCAAGTCAAGGGTCGACTACGTCATCCTCAACCAGCTCCTCCCCTCTTCGAGCCCGCTGAAGGAGGTCGACCTCCTCTACAGGATGATGAGGGACTACCCCCAGCGGAAGGGGAAGGGACTCCGCCCCTTCTTTTGCGTAAGCACCTGCAAGGCATTCGGGGGGGAGGAGAGCGACTGCCTCCTCACCGCCGCATGCATTGAGCTCTTTCAAAACTGGATCCTTATCCACGACGACATCGAGGACAGCTCCGAGCTGCGAAGAGGAGAGCCTACCCTTCACAGGAAGTACGACGAGGGGCTCGCGATCAACGCGGGCGACGCCCTTCACGCCAGGATGTGGGGCTTCCTTCTTAGGAACAGGAAGCTCCTCGGAGAGGAGAGGACGCTCAGGATACTCGACGAATTCTCGAGGATGGTCAACGAGACCACGGAGGGGCAGCACATGGAGCTTGTCTGGGTGGTCGAGAACAAGTGGGGGCTCAACGAGTCCGACTACCTCAAGATGGTTACCAGGAAGACCGCCTGGTACACAGTGACGAGCCCCTGCAGGCTCGGAGCGATCGTAGCCGGGGCGGGGGAGGGGGAGCTGAAGAAGCTCCTCGAGTTCGGGACCAAACTCGGGATGGCCTTCCAGATACAAGACGATGCCCTCAACCTGGTGGGCGACGCCGAGAAGTACGGGAAGGAGACTTCCGACGACATACTCGAAGGAAAGAGGACGCTGATACTTCTCAGGTTGCTCGAGGTTGCGGAGAGCGGAGAGAGGGAGAAGGTTCTGAAGATAATGGGCAAGAGCAGGAATCGAAAGACAGCCGAAGACGTCCGTTATGTCATCTCGCTGATGAAGAAACACGGGGCGATCAGGTACTCGCAGGAGAAGGCATCCCACCTTCTCGGGGAGGCGCTCGAGGTCCTCGGCACGGTAGAGTGGAAGGGGGAGAAAGAGTCGGTCGAACTCCTGGCGCGAGTCGCAAGGTATTCGGTCGAGCGGCAGTGGTAACCAGAGAAGACGGCCTCTCGGAAAACGTCGTCGCATCCGTCGAGAGAAACGCCCTGCTCAACGCTCTTCGCCACGACGGCAAAGCCGAGGTCGGCGCGGTCATGAGCAAGGTGATCGGGGAGTATCCCGAGCTGCGCGCCAGCGCGAAGGAGGTCGCGCGGGCGGTCGAGGAGAGGGTGAAAGAGGTGAACGCGATGACAGTCGAGAACCTGCGGGCGCTTCTCCGCGAGAGATACCCAGAAGCCGATGTTGCGCCCAGGGAGAGGGAGGAGGGGCGAGTCGGGCTTCCCCCACTTCCCAACGTGAAGGGGGCGCTCGCCTTCAGGCTGCCGCCGGAGCCGTCGGGGTTCATGCATATAGGGCACGGGATGGCCTTCATGATCAACTCGGTCTATGCCGAGAAATACGACGGGAAGCTCTGGCTCCGCTTCGAGGACACCAACCCGAGGAAGGTCGAAACCCGCTACTACGAGAGTTTCAGGGAGGGGAGCCGGTGGCTCGGGATAAAGTGGGACTACGAGAAGAGCGTCTCGAGCGACCTGGAGATACTCTACGAGTACGGGCAGACGCTTCTCTCGGAGGGGAACGCGTACGCCTGCGGATGCGACGAGGCGAAGGTGAAGAAGCTCAGGTTCTCGGGGACGGCCTGCGAGCACAGGGAACAGTCTTTCGAGAAGAACCTGGAGATCTGGAACGGGATGATCTCGAAGAAGTACGGGGAGGGGGAGTACGTAATAAGACTGAGGGGAGATATGACGAGCCTCGACTACTCCCTGAGAGACCCAAACATCTTCAGGGTGATAGAGCACCCCCACCCCCTGACTGGTTCGAGGTATTCGGTCTGGCCCACGTACGACTTCGAGGTCGTGGTCGAGGACGAGCTCTGCAAGATAACTCACGTCCTCCGCAGCTCGGAGTTTCATCTCGCGCTTCAAGAGCTGATGAGGGGGTTCCTCTCCTTCCGACCCGTCACCGTCCTCCAGTTCTCCAGGTTCAACTTCAAGGGGACGCCTGTCTCGAAGAGGCTCCTCCGCCCCCTCGTCGAGAAGAAGCTCGTCAGCGGATGGGACGATCCGAGGATGCCCACGGTCGAGGGTGTCAAGAGGAGGGGAATCCTGCCAGAATCGATCAAGCAGTTCACCCTTCAGGTCGGTTACACGAAGACCGAGCACGAGTACGACTGGTCCCTCCTCTTCGCCGTGAACAGAAAGCTTCTCGACCCGCTTTCGAAGAGGTTGATGTTCGTCCCAGACCCCATCGCCCTCCACGTGAAAGACGCCCCCTCAAAGAGGGCGAGAATCCCGTATCACCCCGAGAAGGATCTGGGGAGCAGGACGATCCAGACCTCGGGGTTCTTCTTCGTCCCGAAGCGAGACGCGCTTGCCGCAAAAGCGGGGACGGTCCTTCGGCTAATCGAGCTGTACAACGTTCAGGTACTCGGGAAGAAGACCAACCTGATAACAGCTCAATTCCACAGCGAGGAGGTGATTCATGATACACCCAAGATCCAGTGGGTCACGGACCTGAAGACGAAGCTCAAGGTTCTCGAGCCCGGCCCCCTCTACAACGAGGACGGCTCGGTGAACAGGAAGAGCCTCGTCACCACGAAGGGGCTCGTGGAGGAGTCGTTCAGCGACCTCAAAATGGGGCAGATCATCCAGTTCATGAGGTACGGGTTCTGCAGGGTCGATGCGCGGGACACCTGCGTACTGGCGCACAGATGACGGAGAGACCAGGTCTTTCTGTTCGGTGGCTCGAAGCTGCTTCCGCCCCGCAAAGCAAGTCCCTTTACGTCGGTCAGGAACGATGTCGCGGGTAGGGACTCAGGCGTAGGGCTCCCGGGCCGGTTGCTGACCTGTTGCTAGGGGGTGAACCAATTTCAGGATAATAGAGGCCGGTTGCTGACCGGGCTCTGTAGAAACCCTCTGACTAAAGAATAGGCCAGGCTCACTGTCCTTGACGCATTGTAGGCTATCACCCTGAACCTCATCTCATTGTTCTGCGCCTTCACCCTGACAGACCTCACCTCTTCCCCCATGGTCCTCTTCGCAACGGAGAAGACCGTCTCGTCCTTGGACCTCTGGTGGTACGTCTTCTTCGAGTATCCTCTCTTCATCTCCTTCCTGTAGCGCCCCCTCGTCCTCCAGATGGGGACGTTCTCATACCTCGCAGGGATTATGGACATCGCACCGAGCTCGTCCCTCAGGAGCTCGTGGTTGTCCTCGTCGTCGTAGCCCTTGTCCCCGATGCCGACCTTGATTGGCTTGACCGAGTGACCCTTCCTCACCACGGGCTCGAAATCCCTGTTGTCATTGGCAGGGCCTCTCCTGAGCTTGATCGAGGTGACAAGCTGGGTCCTCAGCTCCACACCGATGGTCAGCTTCAGGAAGCGCCTCGTCCTTCTCTTCGTCATCTCCTCTCGCACCTCTCCTTCTGCCTCACCTGCCTCTTCATCGACGAGAGGACGTCCCTCTTGATTCTGAGGGCATAGTATCTGGAGACGTGATTGGGTGAGAACCCGGAGGAGTCTGGGGAGAAGACCTGCCCCCTGATCCTGGTCAGGAGGACGAACCCTCCCATCACCCTCTCGAGGAGTGTCGACGGGACCCTCAGGACGAACTTCTCTATCGTGGTGAAGTGTGGAAGCTTGGCCAAGCCGAGGGCTGCGACGAGCCTGTCTGCCACCGTGAGGAAGTCGTCCACGTACTCCCTGTACGACTTCCTAATCCTCTGCCATAGGACGAGGAGGGCGATGTGCTGCCAGAGTGTGTAATCCTTCCTAGAGAACTTGCTGGAGTAGAGCGGGATGCACTGCCTCTGACAGACCTTGAAGACTGCCCTGACCATCCTTATGTACCTGCTCTCCCGTCTCTTCTGTTCGTCATCGTCCTTCCGGTTCTTCTTCCCTGTCATTCCAACCAGGGGTGTTGAGCCAGCGGACGATGGCAAAACGTGCCATCTGAAAGAATCTTGAGCGTTCTACGAATAGGACCTCAGTCAGACCGAATTTCTGAGAAGAGGGTTTCTACAGAGCCGCTGACCGCCAACCCTTAAGTATCTGAGGTGTCAGGCTGTCATTGGGCGATTTTCAAGATGACCCCCAAGCCGTACTACGTAAAGTTCGAGACGCCTAAGGAAGTTGCCGAGGCATCCTACGAGGTACTGAGGCAAGCCTCGAGAACGGGTAAAGTGAGGAAGGGCACGAACGAGTCGACGAAGGCGATAGAGAGAGGGATGGCGAAACTCGTCGTCATCGCCGAGGACGTCCAGCCCCCCGAGGTTGTCGCCCACCTCCCGATCATCTGTGAAGAGAAGAAGATTCCTTACGTCTTCGTGCCCTCGAGGGCGCAGATTGGCCCAGCGATCGGGATCGACGTCCCCACGGCCGCAGCGGCCGTCATCGAGGCCGGGGAGGGGTCGCAGATACTCGAGCAGGTCACCCAAGAGCTGACGAGGTTGAAGAAGGCCGCGTGAGCAAGCGAGAGGTTGAGGCGCTCACATCCGCTGAGGTCGTCCAGATAGTGAGCAGGACTGGCGTGGCGGGGGAGATAACTCAGGTTAGGGTAAAGCTGCTCGAGGGGAAGGAGAAGGGAAGGATCCTCACGAGGAACGTGAAGGGTCCGATCAAGCTCGCGGACATACTGATCTTGAGAGACACCGAAAGAGAGGCGCGCAAGGTGAAACTCCTCGTAATAATCGCCCTTGTACTCGGCGGCGTTCTAGCCAACGTTCTCAGCGCCACCATCTAAAGCGGCTTTTCTCCCTCCGTGTCTCCCCGCCCACCTCTTGAGCGCTTCGAAGGACACGCTTATTCCGTAAGCGTCAATGATCTTCTCTGAAACCTCGCTGACTGAAAGTCCCTGGGCCTTCAGTCTCGTTATTGTGTTTCGCACTCCATCAGGGAGACGACTGCCGCCCCTGGCCATTCGTTTCGCACTGGCCAGTTTCTCATACCGGGTGTACCGCACTGTCTTCAAGAGTGGGGAGAACAAAGGGACTTCCAGTGACTTCACTACCTGGGTCTTCGAGACGCAGAGCGCTTCTCGGCTTCTAAAGGAATGCAAGCCGAAGCTTTCCAATAGCCTCGCGCCGAACTCCCAGTTGGGACCGATCCAGAATTCTACTGCTTGACTCGCTATGTTGACCGACCCGTCTGATTCGGCCAGGCCCTGAATTAGTCCTCTTCTGAAATCATCCGGTCCCGTCAGCCCCCAATTCATTCTCACCGCATCATACGTCGTAAGTTCTTCATCCGTAAGACCCAGACAGACGTTGTAAATCCAATCGATCAAAGCCGACGATTGGGACGTCCAACAATAGAACCCATGAGGCTTATCATGACTTCGTGGCAAGTCTGTGGCGCGTTCCATCCTTAGTCCTGCGCTCGCGGCACATAGGCAGGTGAACTCGCCCAAGTTCCAGTTAGTGGAATATTTCTCACTGAGAGTCAGGTTCAGGTGTCTGTGCCACTCTTCTTGCCTCGGCTTGGCAGCATCTCCGATTACCATCCCCAGGAGGAAACCAAAGAGGTACGCCCTTGACAGTCCATCAGTAATTACTGCGATAGGCTGGAGTTGAGTTAAGAGAGGCTCGATATCTTCCCACGCACGTATCTCGGTGGGAACTTCCACGTACGGCCCCAATGGCACCGCGTGGCCTGGGGAATTATTCACGCTGAGCCAAACCCGCCTTTCATGCGGCTTCCCGAGCGCGAGAAAGACTTTCAGGTAATGCCCTAGCTTCGGCAACCGACTAAGCTTCAGCCACGTCCAGACTGTTGAATAGCCCGTATCCAACGCTCTCGCGACTTTGGCGTTCGACATACCACCGTGGGACAAGTAGATTGCTCTGCTGAATCGCGCGAACTGCGCATGCTCCTTTTCGTTCGCCTCGCATTCTTTCCAGAAGAACTTCGTGAAGCTGAGGTCGTCTCCGTGCTTGAGAATGTGCTCAACAAGCTTGTCATTCCATTCGTCGAGTATTTCTTCCATGACTAATGACAGTCGTGGACGCTTTAACCACCACTCATTCTGCTACCCGCTCTGATTGCCACATTTCATCGCTCTGTTTATATTGACACCGCGACGGGGACGTCCTGTTCATCCGTAGGTCGATGGTGGTAGCTTGAATTGTATACTCCCAAGAAATGTTCTTTCTGCGGCAGAGAAGTGTATCTCGGCCTCGGGATAATGTACGTCAAAAACGACGGCTCCACTCGTAGCTACTGCTCCTCAAAGTGCAAGGTGAACGACCTGAAGCTGAAGCGCGACCCGAGGAAGCTGAAGTGGGCGAGAGGTAGGAAGTAGGTTGAGCACAGCCACCGAGGAGACCCTCGTCGTCGTTAAACCCGACGGGGTCAAGCGGGGTTACGTCGGGGAGATTCTCTCGCGATTCGAGAGGAAGGGATTCGCGATAAAGCAACTCAGGATGATCACGATGACGAAAGCTCAGGCGGAGAAATTCTACGAGGTGCACAGGGGCAAGCCCTTCTTCAACGAGCTCGTCTCGTTCATCTCCAGCGGACCAGTCGTAGGGGTAGTTCTCGTGGGGAGGGACGCCGTCGCCACAGCGAGGCGGATGGTAGGAGCAACAAAGGCCTGGGAGAGCGAGGCGGGGACGATAAGGGGAGACCTCTCCCTCGGGTTGACAGACAACGCGGTGCACGCCTCAGACTCGACGGCCAGCTTCCAGCACGAAACCAAAGTTCTCGGCTTCTAACAGGATAAATACGGGGTCTCGCACAAGACGAACGAGTTTGATTTTCCGTGTCCAGCACCACACAGACGCTTCGCCAGCCTGTCGTCGTCGTTCTCGGTCATGTGGACGCGGGAAAAACTTCTTTGCTTGATCGCATACGCGGCACCGCGGTCCAGGCGAGGGAAGCGGGCGGGATCACTCAAGAGATCGGAGCGAGCTTCTTCCCCATAGAGACCCTCCAGACGATCACCGGAAATCTCCTCGACAGAGCGGGGGGAGAGCTGAAGATACCCGGCCTGCTCGTCATCGACACGCCAGGCCACGAAATCTTCTCCAACCTCAGGGTGAGGGGCGGCTCCGCGGCCGATATCGCCATCCTCGTGGTAGACGTCCTGAAGGGGCTGGAGAACCAGACGATAGAGTCTCTCGAGATTCTCAAACAGAGGCACGTCCCCTTCCTGGTGGCGCTGAACAAGGTGGACATGATCAAGGGCTGGAGGAAGGGAAGCGAGGGCCTCCTCGCGGAAGTCCTGAAGCAGCAGACGCCAGAGTGGAACGACGAATTCGAGGAGAGGCTCTACAACGTCGTGGCCTCCCTCTCGAGGCTCGGCTTCGAGTCTGACGCTTACTACAGGGTGAAAGACTTTCGCAAGCAGGTCTCCATCGTGCCCGTCTCCGCGAGGTACGGAACAGGCATCCCAGAGCTTCTTGCTGTCCTGATAGGGCTCGCCCAGCAGTTCCTGAAAGGAAAGCTCTCGGTGATCGAGGAGGCGGAGAGGGGGCGAGGGATAATCCTCGAGCTCCAGGAGGAAGCGGGGGTCGGGCAGACAGCCAACGTGATCCTCACGGAGGGGAAGTTCGTCGTGGGCGACTCCATCGTCCTCGTCAAGAGGGAGGGTGCGGTCAAGTCGAAGGTCAAGGCTCTCTTCATGCCGAAGCCTCTCGACGAGATGAGAGACCCGAGGGACAAGTTCACCCCGGTACAGAGAGTCTACGCCGCCGCCGGCGTCAAGCTTGTCTCGACGGATTTGGAGGGTGCCATACCCGGTACCCCGGTAATCACCTTCAGGCACGAGTCGGAGTTCGCCGCTCTCAAGAAGGAGGTGGAGAAGGACCTCCAGAACGTCGTCGTGAAGAGAGACACGATGGGCGTCATCGTGAAGGCGGGCTCCATCGGTGGGCTGGAGGCCCTCCTACAGATGCTCAAGGAGAGGGGGATCCCCGTTAGGCTCGCAGACATAGGCGATATCTCGAAGAACGACACGGTGGAGGCAGAGGTGGTGAAGGACCACGACCCCTACCTGGCCGCGATTCTCGGCTTCGACGTGAAGCTCCTCCCAGATGCGAAGGAGATGAAGAACGGGCAGGTCTTCCTCTCGTCGGTCATCTACGAGGTGATCGACAAGTATGCGGAGTGGGCAGCGAAGGCGAGGGAGGAGAACGAAAGGGTCGGGCTGGCATCGCTCACGACCCCCGCCAAGCTAAAGGCCCTCCCGGGCGCCTTCTTCAGACGAAATGACCCGGCCGTCTTCGGGGTCGAGGTGCTGGCCGGGAAGTTACACCCCCACGCGAGACTGATGAACGCGGAAGGGAAAGAGTTAGGGAAGGTAGAGCAGATCCAGGACAAGGGAAAGAATCTCGAGAGCGCGAGGATGGGGGATAAGGTCGCGATCTCGGTCAGCGGGCCGACCCTCGGGAGGCAGATCAGGGAGAACGTCATCCTCTACTCCCTCCCCCGAAGCCACGACGTCAAGCTCCTCCGCGGAAAGTATCTGAACGCCCTCAGCGGGGACGACCTGGAGGCGCTCGAGGAGATAGTCAGGGTCCGCTCCGCGACGGACCCGATGTACGGATTCTGAGCGAGCGAGCGGTTCAACTCTTATAACGAGAGTGGCGGCGGAGCCCGAGGATGGCTAACTTCAAGCTCGTCATCTCTGACCCGAAGAAGGCGAAGTCGGAGGTCCTCGAGGTGAAGGACTCGAACGCCCAGCTCTTCATGGGGCGCAGGATTGGGGAGGTGGTCGACGCGGCCAGCAGCGGTTACAAGGGAAAGCTGAGGATTACCGGCGGTTCCGACAGGGCAGGCTTCCCAATGCGCGGGGACGTCCTAGGCGGGGGAAAGAGGTACATCCTCCTGACAAAGGGGATCGGCTTCAAGAAGGCAGCCGAGGGCGAAAAGAGAAGGAAGCTCGTAAGGGGAAACACGGTCACCGATGAGATCTACCAGATCAACGCAGAGAAGGTCGACTGATAGGGTCGAACTTCACACCTCTCATCCGAGATTCTTTCGCTAACTTATTCTTCTAGGTCTGAAGTCAAAATCCCGTCAAAATCCTAGATTTGTCTTTTATTGTAGATTGTTAGATGCGATAGTGACGTAACCGACTTATATCTAAGAAGTATGGAGGATTCGTGAAAATAGGCAACGCTTGCAGGCGTGGACTAGGACTCGCCTCTTTTATCAAGCTCCTCGTGGTATCCTCTCTGCTGGCGTTCGTGCCTCTCCTGAGGAGTGCTCATGCGACCGCGGTAACATCTACGTTGACTGTCACTAGCGAAGACACGAGTGGAAGTACCATCACAGGCTACTACACAGTTCTCTTCGATTCGGGCGGCAATATTGTGGATACGGGCTTTACTCCAGTCTCATTCACCGTCACCGTTGGACAGACTTACACAGTTCTTGTCGACGACTACGGGACTTTTCAGTTCGTCCGGTGGTCCGACGGTGGCACAGACAGATACAGGGATACGGGAATGATAACAACGGACCAGGCAATAACTGCAGTGTATGCCGACATCACTGCAATTCCGGCGGGCGACTCGCAAATCTCGGTGGGTACTGTTGATTCATTCGGAGAAATAAGCGGTTACTACACGACGCTATGGCAGAATTGCCAAGACCAAACACAGTGGCAAAACTGTGTGATGGTTGACGAGTGTTTCTCTCCGTGCACGTTCTTCGTTACCAATGGCCAGGAGTACCAAGTCGCAGTCGCTGATTACGGAAACGCGTATTTCGCTCACTGGAGCGACGGCCCTCTGGACATAGCCAGATTCCACGATCTGACTGTCCCGACTACTACCACAACGATCAGCCTCACCGCAGTCTACCTCGTCCTACCGTAATTCCACTCGAGAAGTGTGTTACCCTTCGGGTTGCACTCCCTTTTGTGCTGTAGCGGTCTACTCGGATCCACTCGTGCAAGCCTCTGGCAGCCGGAGGCCAATTATCGACTGACAAGAAGATTGGCAAATCGACCCCTCTTCAACGCACGAAAACCAGAGTGGATTCGTCATTCCGAACCCTCGGGAAGAAGTTCTTGCGTACACCAGTCGAGTTGGGACCGCTAACCATCGAGTTATCATTTCCTAGACCCGTGAGACGACTCAACTTCCAGCCTCGCGGGAGGCGCGGAGGGCTTCGAGAGAAGGGGAAAAAGGGAAGGAAAGCCTCATATACGAGAAATTGCAAAATTCGCGTAAGTGCGGCTATATAAATGGCTAAACTTGACGAAATTGATATGAAAATACTCTCTGCCCTCAACAGGGACGCTTCTATCTCGATACCGAAACTCAGCAATGACCTCGGCATCAACCTCTCTGTCGCCTACAGCAGGATAAAGAGGCTGATCCGGAGGGGGATAATCGAGCACTACACCATCACCGTCAACGAAGACAAGCTGGGCATGACCGCATCAGCCATCGCAGGAATCAACCTCGACCCCAAGAACAGGGAGCAGATTCTCGACGAGATCATGAAGATGGACTCTGTGAGGCTCTTGCGCGAAGTCACGGGGAGGTTCGACCTCATCGTTAACCTCAGGGGCGCATCCCTCGACGAGCTGCACAAGGCGGTCTATGACATAATCGGGAAGATACCTGGAGTCCAACACGCGGAGGTCTTCATGGAGGTCGCGCGAAGGACTCCCATCGTCAAGTACAGACTTCAGGATTAGTCTCCCCTCGAAGAATTATAATAGCTCCAGATTCGTCTCGAAATCGTGAATCCTCTCTTCGCACTCGACAGAGCGGAAACCGAGGGGAAGATTCCCAAGGCGATCGCGAAGCGGGTCAGAGGGAGGGCGAAGTATCTGGTCGGTGCAGTCAAGCGCGTCGAGAAGGCGAGCGAGCTCTCGTACCCGCCGTACTACGTCGAGCCGGTCCTCCCCCTTGCCCAGAGTCGCGGCGAGGCGGGGCAGCTCGGTGTCCTATACGCCAGGGTCATCCCCACGGTCGCGGCTGCGGGGGCGGGTGGCCTCTCGATCCTCGTTCAGTTCACGGCGGCACTCGTCGCCTTTGGCGCGAAGGGGACTCTTGAGGCAGTCGCCGGCCACGAGTTCACTCACTATCTCGACCTCGTAAGGAAGCTGAGCAGGATGAGCGTGGTGAGCGACGAGAGGGCCGCAACCCTCTTCGAGTCCAGCTTCGCCGACACGGAGAGGACGGTGAAAATGAAGTCGATCTTCAAGGACAGGGCACTCATCAAACTGGTCGAACGGAAGTTCCCCCTAGGTCTCGTCGACGACAAGCTGAACGCGCTCGTCGAGAAGAGGTGGATTGGTAAGGGCCTCCCGGTCAGGATGGTCGCGCCCGAAGAGAATGTCGTCCGACTCGGGATGGGCTCAGTCCTCTCGAGCAGCTTCGACCCCGGGGTCATCGCCAGAATAAGTTCCCTCGAAGAGAAGGTGAGGAGTTGAAGGCGAGGCTAAGCTCGGAGGAGAGGGAGGCTCTGCGTACCGTCGCGAATCTCCTCGTCGAGCCCAGGAAGGTCGAGGCCGTCTGTGCCTACGGCTCGACTGTCGCCGGCTACGCGAGGGAGGACTCCGACTACGACGTGATCATCGTCGTCAAGAATTTCCGCGGCGGTGTCAGGTACAGGTACCTGGAGGCGGCGGTTCCGGCCTCCGCGCTGATCGTCGACGAAGAGCTGCTCATGGGCGACGCGAGGGAGGCGGCGCTGGGGGAGTTCGTCATCGGGAGGCTTCTCAACATCTACGAGCCGATCGCCGGGGCGGAGTTCCTCGAACACCTCGAGATCCAGTACAAGAGGCGCGTGATCTCGGAGGAGCTCTACGAGCTCGCCTCCGACTACGGGGAGTTCAGTCAGGACCTCGCCGTTCCGTACGACTACTTCCTCTTCGACAAGCTCCGCAAGAGGGCCTTCGTCTATCCCCCCGCCCTCTACAGCTATGCGCAGACGTACTCAGGGAAGAGCGGAGAGGAGAACAGAGAGTTCGCCGTCAGGGGGTTCAGGGAGGCCGCCCATTGGGTCGGGTCCCGAAGCTACCTCTCGATAGACGACAGCTCGATCAGGATCAGCTCGGAGAAGCTGAAGGGAGACGCCTTCTCGAAGGCACTCTCGCTCTTCTCGATGACGACGAGGGGCGTGACTCAGTACGCGGTCCACGGCTACGCGGGGAGGGTCGGGCTCGGTGTCTTCAAGAAGGAGGCGCTCTCCAAGCTCAAGAGGATGAGGGAGAGGCCTGAACTCCCGCGAGAACTCGAGCGGCCGAGGAGCCTCCTTAAGTTGGATGACGGCGCCCTCTTCGAAGACGGCTCGAGCGTCTACGATGGGGTGGCGAAGCTGAGCGGGATGAACGACGGCTTCAAAGTCAAGGAGCGCCAGGCGGGGGACCTCTCCGCCACCGCGCGAATCGTGACCCTATCGGAGGGGAGCAGGGAGACCAAAATCCTGGTCAAGCACTTCTCCGACGTCCGCTCCCTGAAGTGGGCCCTCCTCGGAATATGGGCCCTGAGTGCGAGAAAGTTCAGCCTCTCCCCACTCTCGAGGCTGCACCGGGAGTACCACGCCTCGCGAAGGCTGAGGGAGCTGGGGGTGAAGACACCTCGGGTCATCGGGGTAGCTCCCGACGAGAGGATACTCGTAAAGGAGTACGTCGAGGGGGAGCCTCTCTCGAGGGTAATCCACAGACTCCTTAGAGGATGGTCGGACGACGCCACCTTCATCAAGAGCTATGCGGAAGCCATCGCCAAGATCCACAGGGGCGGCTTCACCCTCGGCGACACGAAGGCATCCAACGTGATCATCCGCGGAGGCGAAGTCTTCTTGACCGACCTCGAGCAGGCCGTGGAGAGTGGGGAGGCCGCCTGGGACATCGCGGAGTTTCTCTACTACACCGCCAAGCTATCCCTCAGGGCTGAAGGGATGGAGCGCGTCGCAAGAACGTTCCTCGAGGCCTACAGGAATGAGAACGGGAGCAAAGCGATCGCGACCGCGAGAAAGCTGAGGTACGTCGCTCCCTTTCAACCCTTCCTGGCCCCGAGCATGACACTCTTGATCAGGAACCTTCTGCGCGAGTACTCCTAGGACTTCGTGTACATGGTGTAGCCGCAGTTGCCGCAGGAGAGCCTGTTCTTGTGTTCCGCCATGAAATAGCCTCTCCCGCACCTAGGGCACTCCCGCCTGAGGCGCGTCGCCTTTTCACCCTCGAGCTTGTAAAGCTTCCAGACCTGAATCCGCCTCTTGGGTGCCTTCGGCTTCTCCTTCTTTTCTGGTTTCTTCTCCTCCGTCCCAGCGGGAGGCGGCGCAGCTGGGGCCGGGACCGGCGTCTTGGCCGGAGGGGGGGCGGGAGCTGGCTGCTGCTTCGACACCCTACTTCGCCTCCGTCGTCGGAGTCTTCGCCTTCTTCTTCGCTTGCTTCAACTTCTCCCTCTCCTCCTTCGTCATTAGCCTCACCGTGAGATGGTGGGGGTGAGTCCTCTTCATGGCTTCCTCAGAACCGTAGACCCCGAACATGCCCACCACGTCTCTCGTCCCAGCCTGCTGCTTCAGTGCTATCAGCCCGACCCTCTCCTTTCCAACCTTCATCTCCTCCGCGACCATCCCGACCGCCTCATTCCGGGAGAGCTTCCCTGCCTTCTCTGGAATGAGCACCTCAATCTCAACCCTGTCGAGCAGCTTCGACTCTGTCTTCTTTGTTATCTGCAAACCTTCTCCTCCTTGACGGCCAGCGATATTAACCTGACTCCGGGACACCCATCTCTTTCAGGATCTCCCCGTTGCGCCTCTTCGCGGCCCTGTCTACCCTGACGAGGACCACCCCAACGAGAGGCTGCCCGTAGTAAATGCTTGAGCTGATGGGTGCCGAGGCAACGGCCGCGATTGCGAGGAGGTCCTCCTCCCCCTCGACGAGGACCCTCACCGGCCCCTCCCTCTCCTTGACAGCTTCGGCGATCCCGCCGAGGGCCTCGTTGGTTATCGTGCCCGGGGGGTTCCTCACCCTGATCAACCGTCTGTACTGCACGTCCGGCATTCTTCTCTCCACCCTCCTCTCCCTTCCATCGATGACGTGCACCTCCGGGATTCTCCCAAGCTCGGCAATCCTCTCGGTGACCCTGTCCCCCACCGTGATCACGAAGGTGGCCTTCTCGACCTCCGACCTGAAGGCTCGCCCGTTCATCTCCTCATCCTTGAAGAGCTCCCCGATCGGCTTGGCCAGCCTCTCTCTGAGAGAACTCGGGAGCCGATATTCTTTGAGAGGCATGGGCCGCCCCTCTAGCTTACCTTGAGGGCGTACCTGCCAGGCTTTGTGATCCCCAGGGTCTTCGCGACCTGCGACTTCGCAGGGTTAAGCACGATTATCAGCCCCGACCACTCGTTGCTGAACTCGGTGTTGCCGCAGTTGGGGCAGACCTTCTCGTTGGTCAGCGTTCTGCACCTCCTGCAGGCCATCTCCTTCATCTCACTCCCCCTCCGGCTAGACGGCCCTGGCCTCAGCCTTCGCCGTCTTCTGCGCCTTCGCTATATCGTCTTCGATCCATTCGAGCGCGCCCAGGTAAGGCTGCCTGCACGTCACCCCTATCTTCCCCATCGAGATGCCGTGTCCCAGGCTGACGGCGGTTATCCTCACTCTCACCTTCGAGCCGACCCTCAGTGTCCTCTTGCTCTGCGAAGCGGTGATGATCCCGGACTTCACGTCGCTCGTGAGATAGTCGTCCATTATCTGGCTTAGGTGGAGAAGTGCGTCCGCCGGCCCTATCCTGACGAAGGCCCCGAAGTCGGTCACCTCGACTATCTCACCCTCCACGAGCTCCTGCTTCAGAGGATAGAAGGTCAGTACTTCGAACCTTACCTTATGGTAAGTCGCGCCATCTCCCGCTATTATCTTCCCGACCCGGTCGACTTCCACCTTCGTCACAAGGATGAGATATCCGTGTTCGGGGTTGATCGTGCTTTCGTACTTGAGCTTCAGGAGGTCGAGCGATACGTCCTCGAGAGGCGACCCGAACTTGTCCGGAGGGACCCTTACAACATCCGCTAGACTCACAAGTTCAAACATAACGCTTCGGGAACGGCCCTCACTTTGTGCCAGCGATATTAATCTTTGCCGTGCCGTGAATGAAACGCACTCCACTTATCAGTGATTTCATTGAGGTTGCGGGTGCGCATGAGTTGAGCTCAGCTGTGAGGCCTCGGATGACAGGGCTGATCGTCTTCGGCTCTAGAATCGTCAGCGCCGCCACGGGTTTCGTCTTCCTCGTCATGGTGGCCAGGTGGCTGCCGCCCGCGCAACTCGGGCTCTGGGAGTTCATCGTCGACCTCATTGTCTTCGCCAGCTATCCCGCAGGCTTCCTCACATACTGGGCGGCGAGGGATGTGGCCAGGGGGAAGGTCGTCGGGAAGACCACTCTTGTTCTTAACCTCTTGGCGAGCATGCTCGGAGTCGCGATATTCCTGGCTTTCGCGCTCGCAAGCTACTCGGAGGTCGGTTCGAGCATCGGGCCCTTCATTCTCGCGATAATCCTCGTCCCTCTTTCGTACTGGAACCAGGCCACCTCCGCCTTGGTCGGCGGGTACAACCCGGCGATCGGTGCCTACTCACTCTTGGTCTCAGAGCCGGCGAAGCTAATCGCAGCCTACCCGTTGCTCTTCGTCTTCAAGCTCAGAATCGAGGGAGTGATCATCGCCATCGCCGTTTCCTACTTCGTGCAGGCCGCGTTCTCCACCTTCCAGCTGAGGATTGTCAGCTCGGAGAGGGTGGACTTCGCCCTCGGCCGGAAGTGGCTCAGGGACCCGTACGTGCCTGGGTTGATGACGCTCACCTACGTCCTTGGAATCGCAGACACCTTCGCCGCGTCCGTGGGCCAAGGAGGAACTAGCTTGGCCGGTTACTACCAAGCGGCCTTCCAGGTCGCCGCGATTGTCTCGTATTCGACCTTCCTTTCAGTGGCTCTCTACCCGCTCCTCCTCAGAGAGCGCTCGGACAAGCTGATGGGTGAGGTGCTCGAATTCTCGCTTCTCTTCGCCATCCCGATGGCCGCTGGCGCCATCGCCCTGGCGCCCCAGATATTGTACCTCCTCTCCCCGGCTTACGTCGTAAGCAGCACGGCTCTCGAGTTTCTCTCCCTCTCAGCGATCGTAACGCTCGTGTCCACGGTCTTCGACCAGACGCTGACCGGTCGAGAGAGGGCCGACCTCGACGAGGAGAGGGGGAGGACCAGGAGCATCCTCAGGAGCGACCTGATGTTCGTGCCCATCGCAAACTTGACCTACTCCGCGGTGTACATCGGTATCGTCTTCCTTCTCGGCAGCTACGTCGCAGCTGGCGACGCGCCCGCGTACCAGTTCGCGGCCTACTGGGCGGTAGCACAGCTCGCCCTATCATGCGTCCTTGTGGCCGTGAAGGCGAGGAGGCTCAGCGGGAAGGCCAGACTGTACCTCTCGCCCTCGCTCCCCCTGTACGTCGTCTCCGGAATCGTGATGGCGATCGCGGTACGCTATTTCGGGGTTGCAATCCTGCCGGCTGGGCTCGAGACCGTCTCCTACGGACTGAGGCTGGCGCTGACGGTGATTGTGGGCGCGGTGCTCTACTTCGGGGTTCTTTTCGTCGTCGACCATAAGTTCAGGAGATACGCGAGGACCCTCTTCAACATCGTCTCCTCGCTCGCCGCGGGTGGATGAAAGCTCAATCCATCCCGCCTCGAGACCATCCCGCCCAATCGGTTTATAGACGCACTCGACGAGTTCGAGACGTTGGCAGCCGCAGCGACTTACTGCGCGCAACGGGGCCTAACCGTCAGACCACGGGGCAGTCCCGGAGACCGTGACCCTTGGCTCATGCCCTTGCTTCTCGTCCGAAAGACTACCGTACCTTCCTCTGTTCGCCTGTGAGCTCGACGCTTGATGTCGGATGAGTTTGTGAGCTACTGGGAAAAAGCAGTACCCTGGACCTTCAGGAACGAGGACCGTCCTTACGAAGAAAAGAGGGCATCACGATATTCGCTCCAGGATTATATGGCCGGAGTGATCCGCTTCGACCTCTTCAAGGGAAAGCGTGTACTAGAGATAGGCTCGGGATCGGGGATAGACTCTGCCGAATTCGCACGAAACGGCGCCTCGGTGGTGAGTCTCGATTTCACGGAGAATGGGGCGCTGAGCACGAATAGCCTCCTCAACGAGGCGCGTCTAGCCCATGATACGGTACGCGCAACCGCGACGGAGCTGCCGTTCGGTGATGCCAGTTTCGATTGCGTATATTCGTTCGGAGTCCTTCACCACATCCCGGAGGTCGTCCCGGCGATAGGCGCGATCGCCAGGGTGCTCAAGCCCGGCGGCGAGCTGATCTGCATGCTCTACAACAGGGAGAGCCTCCTTTACGCCTACTCAATCGTCTTTTCACACCGAAAAGAGGGGCTGAGCGAGGAGAAGCTTCTTTCTCGCTACAGCGAAAGAATCCTCGGATGCCCCTATACGAAAGCCTACACGAAGGAGGAAGCGCGGGCTCTGCTCTCGCCCCACTTTGAGATGATTGACGTTAGCGTCCACTTCAACGTGGTTGACCTCTCCGACCAGCGCAAGTTCAAGCTCAACCTACCCGACAAGTACGAACTCGGCTGGCACCTGATCGTGAAAGCACGTCGTCTTCGTCGCTAGCCTGTTTGGTCGCGCCGATGGGGTGCCGTGGCCCTCGGGGATAGCCTGGGATAGCTAGCAGGCAAGCGACTTCGAACCACGAGGGTCCGACATCCCTCGCTCGCGCACCGCTGGCGCCCGGAATCCTCGGAATAGTTATTGCACCCATCGGAGCCGGGTGCGGGCGTCGGGCATTTTTGGCAGTGAATTCAATCAGGCGCGTCTCCGTCGTGGGGCTCGGCAAACTCGGCCTTTGCCTCGCTGCCGTCCTAGCAAGCAGAGGTTTCGATGTAAGGGGAATAGACGTTGATCAGACGAAGGTCGACGCCGTCAACAAAGGAAACCCCCAGGTCTACGAACCCCGACTCAAGGGGCTGATCAAGAGCAACTCGAAGAGGCTCACTGCCACCACGAGGTACGATGGAGCGATCGCGGATGCAGACGCGACTTTCGTGGTTGTGCCGACCCCCAGCGACGGGTCGGGCGCATTCTCCCTCGAGTACGTAAAGCCTGTGATGGAGAAAATAGGCTTCGAGCTGGCAACCAAGCGGGGGTACCACCTCGTGGTGTTGACAAGCACGGTGATGCCCGGCTCGACGGAGGGTGTGGTCAGGCCCGCGCTTGAGCGCGCTTCAGGCCGGGTGTGCGGGAAGGACTTCGGGCTGTGCTATAACCCGGAGTTCATCGCGCTCGGGGACGTCGTTCGGGGATTGCTCGAGCCGGACTTCATCCTGATCGGGGAGTCGGACGCGAAGGCAGGGACGGTGTTGGAGGGGTTGCAGAGGCGCATCTGCAGCAACTCTCCGCCCATCGAGCGGATGGAGTTTGTGAATGCCGAGCTCGCGAAGATAGCCGTTAACTCGTTCGTCACCATGAAGATAAGCTTCGCGAATACGCTCGCCGAGATGAGCGAGAGGATGCCAGGGGGGGATGTAGACAAGATTACTCGCGCCATCGGCAAAGACACGAGAATCGGTCCCAGCTATCTTAGGGGCGCCCTCGGATTTGGTGGACCGTGTTTCCCCCGCGACAACGTCGCCTTCGCCCGCTACGCTTCACGTGTGGGCGCGCAGGCATTGATCGCTGAGGCGACGCACAAAGTCAACCTTCTCCAGGTGGAACGGGTTCTCGGCCTGGTGAAGAGGCTTGAGCTCGACCCGAACGCGAAGGTGGGCGTGCTCGGTCTGGCGTACAAGCCTGACACCAACGTCGTGGAGGAGTCGCAGTCTCTCCTTCTGGCAGAGCGTCTGAGCCGGCTCGGATACGAGGTCAGCGTCTTCGACCCCGCAGCGATGGACAACGCGAGGGCTGTCCTGAACAATTCGGTCCGCTTCGCCGGTAGCGCAGAAGAATGCGTGAGAGGGAGCGACTGTGTCATCCTCGCCACACCCTGGAGAGACTTCAGGAAGCTTCCACCCCGGAGCTTCCGGGGAAAAAAAGTCCTCGACTGCTGGCGCTTCCTCGGAGAGGAAGTGAGGGGGGTATCGGAGTATTTTGGGGCGGGCATCGGCTCCGATTTCGGGGCGTGAGTTCTCCTCAATTCTTTTAAGTTGAACGAGAGGCAACCCGTCTGATGCAAATCACTTCCGATGCGCTCTCTCTTGACTACCCGAAGGTGGAAGGTGAGATAATTCGGTTTATCCAGCAGGTCGTTTCTGGCGCTCGGGCCAACGGCACTGTCGTGGGGCTGAGCGGGGGGATTGACAGCTCCGTCGTCGGCGCGCTGTGCGTCCGCGCGCTTGGGAAGGAGAAGGTCGTGGGAATACTCATGCCCGCCTCTCACACGCCGAAGAAGGATATGGAGGACGCAAGAATCTTGGCCGAAGGCTGGGGCGTCAAGACTTTCGAAGTGAGAATAGACCCAATCTTCTCTACCCTAGTGACTGCTCTGCCGCTCCGGGGAGACGACAAGATCGCGAAAGCGAACGCCAAGGCGCGGATCAGGATGATCATAAACTACTTCTTCGCGAACCGGCTCGGGATGGTCGTGGCTGGAACGGGAGACAGGTCGGAGGATCAAATAGGTTATTTCACAAAGTGGGGGGACGGAGGGGTGGACTTCCTCCCCATCGCGCACCTGTACAAGACGCAGGTGAGGCGGCTCGGAGCCCATCTCGGCCTCCCTCGTGGGGTGGTCGAGAAACCTTCCTCTCCCCAGCTCTGGGCAGGACACAAGGCCACCGACGAAATACCGGTCGATTACGACGCGTTGGACCTTGTCCTCTACGGCCTTCTTGACGCGAGGCTCCCTCCGCGAGAGGTGGCTCGGCAGACGGCGGTCGACTTAGAGGTCGTGGAGGAGGTTCTCCGCAGGCATCGCGAGTCGGCCCACAAGCGTTCCTACCCGCCTATGCTCGGAACCTGGTAGCGGAAGATTCGGAGACCGCCCGCGCTTCTCCGTGCCACTCAATCGTCCTCTCGAGGCCCTCCCTGAGGTCGACTTTCGGTTCCCACTCGAGCAGCCTCTTTGCTCTGGAGATGTCGAGGGCCCTGCTAAAGGGGCCTTCGGGTTTCGTCCTATCGAAGACCATCTTGGGATGGTGGTGCGCTATCTTGAGGATCATCTCTCCGACCTCCCTTATCTTATACCTCTTGTCCCAGCCAAGATTGACAGGGGTGCCGTCGACGACCTTCTCACAGGCGAGGATTGAGCCGTTTACTATGTCGTCGACGTACGTGAACCCCCTCTCCTGATTCCCACTCCCCCAGATGACGTAGGGGTCCATCCTGTCCAGGGCCTTCTCTATCAGGGCCGAGATCGCGTGAGAGGTATCGAACTCTCCCATCCCGTAGACTGTCAGGTATCTGCACGAGGAGGTCTGCATCCCCTTCTCCCTGTTGTAGACGATGCACTGCAACTCGCCCATCAGTTTCGCGAACCCGTAGAGGTTGTCGCTGCTCTGCCAGCCGTCACCCGTGCTGAGTATGTCGTCTTCCCTGAGCAGGTACTTCGGATTCTTCTGCAGCGAATCCGGGTAAACACAGGCTGAGGAGCTGTAGTGGAACCTCCCCACTCCCGCCTCGTGCGCCGCATCGATCACGTTATGGTCGATTGCGAGCATCTTCGAACAATCCGCCTGGCGGGTGTTTACGAACTCCCTTCCCCCGAACACAGCGCTTAGATGGAAGACTACGTCCGCGGACTGTGCGATGATCTGGAATCTCTGCTTGTCGACTTCGAGGTCGCAGATCTCTAGCGGGATCTTGTTTATCCCGTTCCTCTTGAATATCTCCTCCAGTCGCAGAACCTTCCTTTTCCACGCGAGCGAGCCGCTCGCCAGCTGGAGTTTGTCCACGACTAGGACGTCCGCGCCCAGCTCGAGCAGTCGGTTCACCATATTGGAGCCGATGAAACCGGCTCCCCCAGTCACGACCACCTTCTTCCTACTCCACTTCAATTCTCTCTTGGCTCAGTCTCGGGTGAGATTCTTTTAAGTGGATTCTCTTTCCATCCCGCTTTGGGGGCTCGTTGACCGACCGCCTCGTAGTTGATTCCCGTCTTCTCCCGCCTCTCTGAGCAGAAGGAGAAGGGTTCGCCGGAGTGTGCCCACGATTGAAAGGACAAACTCTCTCAAGAGGAAGAAGCCCCCGTGCTCTCTCACGACTAGGTCGCAAAAGACTCCCAGCATCGTCCCCCTGGCGTAAAGGATCGACCTGGGAAGGACGTAAGAAAGGCTCCTCCCGTCGAGGAAATAGCCCTCGCCCAGTTTCCTCTGAACGACCGGCCTGTCCTCGAGGGCTATCCTGAGGTCTTTCCCGCCGACCTCGGGCAGGTAGACGACCTTGTGCCTCTTTCTCATGTAGTCTCTGAGTATCACGTCCTCTCCCAGGTATCGTGCGGCGCCCCTTAGCAGGTCCGCTGAATGGGGATGTGGGATCATCTTGACTTCCTCCTCCTTCTCGGTGTCCAGCCAGTAGGGCTTGTAGAGGGCATAGAGGCCTGTGAAGAGCGCGCGCCTTTTCGTGACCTTGACCGCCTTCTTGCTGAGGTTTCGGATGAGCTCGCCAAGAGTCCCGCCCCCTCTTCGCTTCTCCAGAGACACGAGACCGACGTTCTCCTCTCCCACCATCTCGACGGCCTTCAGACAGTTCTGGTTGACGACGAGGTCCACGTCGCCCGTCAACACCTTGTCATACTTGGCCGCCCTGAACCCCGTCCTTCTCACGAGCGCCTGCCGAAAGAGCCATTCCTTGTTCTCTGGGACTTCGAGGATTCGAACCCTGTCGTCGCCGCCTGAAGCTGACCTTATCGCTTCCAGCAGCTGCGAGCCGACCGGATGATCGACGCAGAGAACTACGTCCTTCGCGCCCAACGACAACCAGGAAGGGAGCGACTTCGGAACGAGATATGCGTCTCTCTCAGCCACGGCGAGCACGATCGAAAAAATCCTCGGAGAGGCGGACGATTGGCATCACAACCTTCTGCGCTTGACGGATACCCCCATCGCTCTCAGGGCCAGAGTCTCCGAGAACAAGATGATGTCCAGAGGTAGCATCAGCAGCTCCTTTAGGAAGAACCACGTCCCGAATTTGGTAATCAAGAGTTCAGAATAAGCCTTCAGCAGCGTCCCCCTCACGTAGAGCATCGACTTCGCTGTTATGTATGCGAGATTCCTTCCGTCCCTGAACAACCTGACCGCTTGCCTGGCCTGAAAGGCCGGCCTATTGTCAGTCTCTGTCCTCACTTCGACACCCCCAATCTGTGGGAGTGACACCACCCTGTATTTCTTCAGCATCGCCCGCTTGAGCATGGTGTCATCCCCGAGATAGGGCGGAGGGGCTGCCTCCCGACCAGAAGCGAGTCCAACGAAGAAGTCGTCCTCCGCCTCGAGGGCTCCGTGTCTGAGCGGGTGGGGAATCCTCTTCGCCGACTCCTCGTCTTCCGTCTCCAACCAGTACGGTCTGTAGAGCGCGTACAACCCGGTGAAGTAAGCCTCCTTCTTCAGTACCCTGATGACCCTCCTAGTCGAGTTCTGGACGATGTCGAAGAAACCGCTTCTCATTTCCTTCTGGAGGTTTACGATTCCGATGTTGTCCTTCCCGACCATCTGGACCGCCCTCACCACATTTTCGTTTACTATGACGTCGATGTCCCCCGTCAGAATCTTGTCGAACCTGGCTGACTTGAACCCCGTCCTCCTCACGAAAGCCTGGTGGAAAAGCCAGCCGCTCTCCCTTGGAACCTCAACGACTCGGAGCCTGCGGTCTCCCCTCGAATTCTCTCCTATGACCTCAGTCAGGTGTTGACTGGCGGGCTTGTCCACACACAAGATTACCTCGTCCGCGGGGAGTGCCAGCCACCTAGGGAGGGTTCTGGGGACCAGCGCGGCG
>VBPQ01000086.1:5523-12581 GCA_005877185.1 Nitrososphaerota archaeon | reverse complement strand
CGTATCATGAGAACACGATGATATCTGCGGTCAGCAGGTTGATGGTTGTGGCCTGCTATGACCCCCGATACGAGGGGCGCGAGCGCCCTAACCGCAATCGGGGAACCACAACCTCAACAGGCTCCCGTCCGGAACGCGCCGCTTCCAGACACGCCCTTGGATACCACACGGTATACATACAAAAGGTTTAATACTAATTCTAATATAAACCTTATTAAAGTGAGGGGGGCATAAAGCCAAGTCGCAGGACTAGTCTTGTGGGACAAGTGCCGAATTGCAATATTTTGAATAAGCATAGCTTAAAAAGCACCAACGTATATTATGCTGGACGTTCACGGAGCGAAGGCCAGTGGCACTAATCGGAGCACAGAACGAGTCAAAGAAAGACGTCAATACCAGAACTGCCCAACTAGTTCAGCTCCTGACCGAGATCGGCCCTGATATCCCAGAAATCTCAAGAAGGCTGGGTCAATTCAAGGAATCGGTCCGATATAGGTACAAAGAGAAGATTGTGAACAGAGGATTTGCCGTACAAGCCGCTGTTGACCACGAAAAGTTCGGTTTGAAGCGAATCATCTTCGTCGTAGACTTTGCACCCCTGTATAAGGAGTACGCAACAGCGATTTTGACAGCGATGCATGAGCTCGCCTACATAAGCTCTTTCGCCAAGACCTTGCCTGATGGCCTGTTTGTCGTCAACGCTAGCGTTCCCATCGAGCATTCGGAGAGTTTCTTGCAGTTCATCAACCTGCTCAGTCAGAAAGGTCTGTTCTCCGTTAAGAAGGTGCTTCCTTTTGACTGGTTCAGAGTTCAGCCAATGCGCGCAGAGTTTCACGATTTCGACACGGGCAGGTGGGACTTCGACTGGTCCTCAAGTGCAAGCGTAGGCCACACAGGGGCTGACTACCTGCCATCTCAGCGGACAAGATTCGATTACACAGACCTGCTGATAATCAAGGAACTGCAAGTTGATGCGAATCAGTCACTGGTAGAAATCTCAGAGAAGCTCAAGATTGGCTACAAGAAACTTGCTTGGCACTACGCCTCTCATGTTCTCGGGAATCATCTGATAAAGTCATACAGAGTGAATTGGATGGGAACGCGGTACGACTACAAGTTGGAGAAGGCTTTACACAGAAAGCACAGGTACCTGGCAGTTGACCTTCTGATACCGGATATTAGCGAATATGAAAGGATGGAGTTGATGGCAAAGACTAATGGAGTGCCCTTCCTGTGGGGAGAGGCTTGCGGGAAGCACTACTTCGCCGAGTTTGCTTTCCCGGTAGACGCGATAACCGAGGCGTTCCAGCACCTGGAGAATATCATAGCGCCGGTGAGAGACCGAGCCAGATACTACATTATGGATATCACGAACGCGCTAAGTTTCTCAATTTGCTATCAGGGTTACGATCAGAGTGAGAAGAAGTGGATGTTCAACGCTCCAGAATTAGTATCCAGATTCGACAATCTAATACTAAAGATAAAAGAAGGCAGTGGCTAGAAAAAAAGGCCTAGCCTACACCGAATCCCCCGGTGATTTCCAGGGGGCCTAGGTGCAACCCTAAAGACGCGAAAACAATACTCGCGCCCGAAAGGGCTAGCATCCCGTATCGTACTTTCTCGTCAGGGGTCATAGCGCCCCCTACTACGAAGACCGAGCAGATAAACTTACGCTTTTACACAATTCATTCTTATCATGTTTACGTGAAATCGAAGACGAGCGTGATTTCGAATGTAAACCGTGAAATGAGGATGTTATCCCTCCGTATCACCACTTTATCCCTATATACAGACCCCGATTTTGTGTGGCGATTCGTCTTTGGCTGCGGTAACTGAAGAGAAGCACCCGCACCTTCGAGCGAGGCGTATCGTCGACAAGATTGTGCTCGGGGGGAGCGACGGGGTGATGGAAGAAGTCGCCGCGACCGCCGGCCTGAATGGAGTGGGCGCCGATTTCCGAACAATCCTCTTCGCTGGCCTGGCTTTCGCAATTGCGGGTGCAATCTCAATTTTCTTCAGCAGCTACCTCTCCCAGAGGGCCGAACTCGACTCCCTCAAGATTGACATTGACCGAGAGCGAATGGAGATAGAGACCGAGCCTGAAGAAGAAAAGAAGGAGCTCGAAGAACTTCTGAAGAAGGAGGGATACAAGCAGCAGGAAGTCGACGTGATCATGGCCAGGCTTGTCAGGAACAAGGAGATGTGGCTCAGGGCTCAACTCACGCATGAGCTGCACCTCCACGTGGAGGAGCTTACCTCGCACCCTCTCGCTCGCTCGGCTTCCGCCGGAGGCGCCTTCCTGCTCTTCGCACTGGTGCCCCTCTTCCCTTACCTCTTTTCACTTGGCCACCTCACAACCCTCTTGCTTTCGGCGACCCTCTCCATCCTGGCCCTCTTCGTGCTCGGTGCAACAAAGGTCGTCGGCCTTTCGCATCTGAGCTGGAGAGGTGGGCTCAGGTCGGCAGCAATCGGCGGTCTAGCCGCGGCCGTTCTCTACGTAGTCGGCAGGGCTCTCTCTTCCGTCTACTGAGAGGGCATCGGATTTCCTCCGCCCGCTCTTGCCCCAACGCCGTAGGCGAGAACAGCCGCGCCGACAGCGGCGAGGACCACTCCGATCGTCGTCAGGAGGGAGGTATTGCTGGAATTCTGGGCAAGCCCAAAAGAAACAACCAGGGCTGTACTTGCTGTAATCATCGTTACGCCCAGAACCAGCAAGAATGCTCCAGCAGCCATGAGGATGGGTTTCAACGGGTCAAACTCGCCTGCCTGGGAATTTAAGGGTGCCGATAAGTCTGCCCCTCCCAGATTCAAATCTCCAATGGCCGCGCCCGACGCCATGCGTCAGATTCAGTCCTTAGAGAAGAGGCGGCCGAGAAGCCTCACTGTCTTGGCCGTCGTCCTCCTTCTCCCGAGAGGATTCGCTCATCGATGGCGGTTGAGGTTCATCTCCTCTTCGGAGTGGACAGGCTCGTCTCGTTCGGGACCGACGTAACATACACAACCTCGCAGACTCCTTGGGACCTCTTCACCGTCGGGGGTCTCATTCTTGTAGTCGCGGCGATCGGCGCGCCCTTCGAGGTGCTAGCTGGGGGGTGAAAGCTGAGCATCGGGATAGTCATGGCGGCACGATCATGAGCGTCCCGGGACACCTGGGGTCCGGGGGGGCTCTTCCCGCCGTGGTAGTCAACCTTGTTCTTGTCTATTTCATGGCCAGTCAAAGACAAGGGCCTACTTCGAGTCCAAGCCGACTACGACTGGAGCAGCAACTAGTCAGACTATCCGAAAGGCCGACACGACGGCAGAGAAGTGAAAGGACCTAATCCGTTATCTACGTATCTTGACTATCGGTACGTCGTCTATCTGTTTTGGCACTTCTACCGACTCACTCGTCACGTACACTATGATGTGGTCCTTTCCCATTCCAATTCCAGTTACACCCGGTAAGTCGGTCAGTTCATCACCGTGCGCATACCTTACCTGTGCTACATGGTTCAATTGATCGTCATTCTTCCAAAGATAATCATTTCCCATAGAACAACAACTCCAGGGTCTAATGGACCCGTCTCCCTATTAAGGATTGATGGTGGGGAAGCCTGGAAGTCGTCAGGGAGTTCACCGCCTTCTCACTCTCGATCGCCACCCGCCCGAGTTTCTCCTCCGTCGCCGGGCGGAGTTCCGTGATCTCTATCTCGCAAACCTCCCCTCCCATGCCACCGCATCTCGTCTCCGTAGCCGTGTGAGGCTTGCCGTACAGGTAATCGACCATACCGTTCACGAATCCTACAAGAAAGTAGCACACGGGCGACTCTGTCGACGACTCGTTATGGCAGAATGAGCAATTCTTGGCCATTACGGTTAGTTGGGTACCATTATCTGCATCACCCTCGATTGAGAAATGCCCCCAACCAGATGTTTTGGCTATCGATAACAGAATCCTCAGCAATTTCTTTGGCTTTCCCTCGAGTTTCTGAGTCTGCTCTACGAATGATATTCCAACGGCGTAGCCAGCATGCGACATGAACGGTATGGCGTTCTCCTTGAATTGGTAGGAAATTGACTTTCGTAGCGTAGCCCACGCCTTGGTCGGCAATATGAAGGCTCTTCCCTTTACTCCCCTAAGATGAATTTCGCCGCTTTCGTAGCTCAGGTCATAAAAATCCTCAATCTTTGGAAGCTGGACCGGCTCAGATTCTTGCATTTCCTCTCGACCTTTCGAAAATAGCGAGCCCGCTCCTAATATTTGATTTATGAATCCTGAATTCGAATTCTCGTTCCATTTTGGGGGCGGGTCTCGAAGTAACGCGGCGTCAAAGGCCGGACCGATAGGCGGTCCAGATCACCGCAGTGCAGAGCAGTGATACCGGAAGAGAATTGCATGCCAGGTTGTCCTTTCGATGAGACGACCCGACTTCTTGATGCCACCAATTTTTCGCCTTATGAGTCTACGTTTGGTCGAGGGTCAAACCAGCTCAGAGTGCTAGATCTCATCCGAAGGTCGTGTTCAAGATG
The DNA here is from genome assembly GCA_005877185.1 of Nitrososphaerota archaeon. Lineage (GTDB taxonomy): Archaea > Thermoproteota > Nitrososphaeria > Nitrososphaerales > Gagatemarchaeaceae > TA-13. The sequence goes on along the minus strand of VBPQ01000086.1, from coordinate 8,072 downwards.
TGATTCCTGAGCTGGTGCAGCCCATCCCCCCGGACCGCGGAGATTTTGGTGATGGAGAGACCCCTGAAGAGGTCCTCTTCCTCGAAGCGCCTTGAGCCTAGCTCCTTCACAAGGTCAATCTTATTGAGGACCACCAAGATCTTCTTGGGGTCGACCTTGAGTTCGTTGAGCGTGTCCCGACAGCTCGTGAGCTTTATCCTCAGGGCTTGTTCGCTCTCGCTCGCATCAAGGAGCAGGAGAATGAGGTCCGCGTAGGTAAGCTCCTCCAGAGTTGATTTGAACGACTCGACCATGTACGTCGGAAGCCTCGAAACAAATCCCACGGTATCAGAGAGCATCACCTTCTTTCTTGGATCACCGAGACTTACCGCCCTGGTCGTCGTGGTCAGGGTCGTGAATAGATTCGGAGATTCCTCCTTCGATTCAGCAGCCAGTCTGTTGAACAGCGTAGTCTTTCCGCTGCTGGTGTAGCCGGCGAGCGAGACGAACGGCATGTTGAGCTTTCTCCTCTCGGTCCTCTGAATAGTCCTGTACGACCGAGCCCTCGCGAGCTTTTCTCTGATTGTAGTCATTCGACGCTTCAGGGCTCTAAACTTGACGTCCACAGCCGACTCCCCTAATCCAGAGAATCCCGCCCTCTCTCCCTTGACTGAGTAGCGTACCGCATCTCTCGCACGCGGCATCTCGTATCGAAGTTCTGCTAGCTGAACCTGGAGCTTGGCTTCGGTGGTAACCGCCCTCTTCGCAAAGATGTTGAGAATCAGTCTGTCTCGGTCGACAACTTCCACGTGCGTTACCTTCGAGAGGTTGTTCGCTTGGGAGGACGTAAGTTCCTCGTCGATGATGAGCGTCTTCGATCCATTCTGGCTCACGATCTCCTTGAGCTCCTGCGCCTTGCCCACACCGACTCCATACTCGGATTTCACGACCTGTTTCTGCGTGATTAAGGCTTCCACCGAGTAACCCGCAGCCTTGGCTAACTCTGTGATCTCGTTCTTCGCGAATTCGTCAGGGTACGTTACGACTGTGGCCTTATCCACGATTTCGGTCGGTCAACCGGGTATAAATCCTGGAGCCTCTCCGCGCGACTAGGCAGGGAGTGTAACTCCAAAACCGCTTCTTGGGACGAGCTGTTTGTCTGACGCGATTGAGCGCGTCGGAGGACTCCCGAAGCGTTCTTCTGTTGGGCAAATCGGAACGCGTGACCAGCCGAAAGCCAGCCCCAGCGTGACTACCACCTGACTCTCTTACGGCGCACAGCGACTAGCTCGCAGACAGGACACTCGAAATGACCTTGGGATGTTTCGCTCAGCCTAATTCCGTGAATATCGCACGCAGGGCGCTCCTTGGCGGACGAATATTTCGCTGACACGGACGAATTGACGGTGCACCTGGTCTTAGGTGTTTGCTATTTCGGGGCGTCGGTACGCTACCCTGAGGGTATTTTTCAGAGAGGCATTCGTCGCGCATTCAGGTTGCGGCTTGTGCTCATGTCTCATAGTTATTATGCCGGCCGCTAATGGCTGCATGCTGCTCAAATGGGAACGACCGTGGCTCGCTGATGAGAAAGGTAGGGAAACCGGTCATCAGGATACTCGGGATATCTGGCAGCGCTCGCAGGAGGTCGTACAACACCGCCCTCCTCGAGGCGGCTAAGGAATTGCTGCCCGAAGGCGCGGCTCTTGAAGTGTACGACGTCTCCGTCCTTCCTCTCTACAACCAGGACATAGAGGTCGAGATTCCAGCCCCGGTCATGAGGTTCAAGGAGGAGATCAGACGTGCGGAGGCGGTACTCTTCGCCACCCCTGAACACAACTACTCGATTACCGCGGTGCTGAAGAACGCGATCGAATGGGGGAACAGGCCCGTGGAGGACAACTCGTGGGATGGCAAGCCGGCAGCGATCATGAGCGCTTCCACCTCTCCGAGGGGCGGGGCGAGGGCCCAGCTGCACCTGAGGCAGATAATGGTGGACCTGAACATGTACCCGATCAACAAGCCCCAGCTGCTCGTGGCTAGGGCACAGGAGAACTTTGACGCCAACCTGAAACTGACCAACTCGGAGTTTCGAGAGATCCTTCGAACGCTGCTCATCAGTCTCACAGAATGGACACTCCGGCTTCGGGGATCGGCTTGAGCCCGACCAATTCTTCTGTTCGTTCACCTGCGGGTGGCGCGTTCGTGCTCTTCGCCCTGGTCCCGCTCTTTCCCTACCTCTTCTCGCTGGATTACCTCACAGCTCTCTTCCTCTCGGCGACCCTCTCCCTCCTAGCTCTCTTCGTCCTCGGTGCAACCAAGCTACTCAGTCTCACGCAGCTGAGCTGGAGGGGTGGCGTAAGGTCGGCCGCAAAAGGCGGTCTAGCCGCAGCTATCCTCTACCTCCTAGGGAAGGCCATTTCCTCGCTCTACTGAATGATTCGACTTTCAGAGTCGAAATGATGCCAGTTAGGGTCTACTCGACCTACGAGGACAGAGAAGAGAGAGGGGGGTTCAACCCAGTCACCTGAGCCCCAAGAAGCCTCACTTAGCGTGTGGCCAGTGGAGCGACC
>VBPQ01000086.1:0-5493 GCA_005877185.1 Nitrososphaerota archaeon | reverse complement strand
TTCAACAGTCATAGTGTTACGCGTAATCGACAGCCGGAGTGAGGCACTAAGGATTGTAGACTGCAGTCAGGCTTATCGTGGTGCTGCTGGAGGGAACGGTTACTGGATGGAATCTGGCGGTTGTTCCATCGCTCCAGTGGTTGAAGGTCTCACCTCCGTAATCTGCTACTGCGACCTGGTAGGTCTGTCCGTTGCCTACTGTGAAGGAACAGGGAGAGAAGCAGCTCTGTAACTGCACTCCGTTCTGCCAGAGAGTCGCATAGTACCCGCTAATTGCAGTACCCGCAGAATTAGTTGTAGTGACGGAGATGTACGAAGAACCCGACGGCGGGGTCGGCTTCTGGCAGGTCCCAATACAATAGACCGCGGTAAGGGTCAGGCTCCCGCCGGGAGTGACTGTTCTATCCCTGTTCGTCGACCCGGTATCCTGCCAGTACAAGAAATGGTACGAACTATAGTCCTGGACCTCGACCGTGTAGGTCTGACCGTTGCCAACCGTGAACGACTTCGGGGTGAAGCCCGAGTTGATCACTGCCCCGTTCTGCGACAGCGTGGTGTACAGCCCGTTTATGGCGTTATTGCTCGTATCAACGGTCTGCACCGTGATGGAGGACTGTTGGGCGGCAGAGACTGCATAGACGTCCCCACCCCAGATTGAGACCGGGGCGGAGGTAGAGGCGACGAGCTGGTTAGTGGTATCGTATGCCACGATGTTTGCGTTAACCGGGAATCGATACATTCCTACGAGGAGGTTCGCGTTCCCGTTAGAGTCTACCGCAGCACTCGCAAGCATGTTGTTGGAGGGGTCGACTATCTTTACTGTCCCACCTACCGGAGCTCCAGTTACGCTGACTGCCTCCGAAGTTGTCGCGTAGTAGTTGGTGTAGGTACCGAAGCGCATGGCGCTCGAGGATGATGTCTGCGGCTCCAGATACGCGTCGAATGGGGATGGCATGTTAAGTGTCATTGATTGGCTCTCGAAAACAACCTTCCCTCCCAGGTAGACCTTGAGGTAGTTGCTCCCGTTCGTAATGATGGTGCAGTCCTGAGTGAGAGGTTGGTTGTTGATGCTTGAGGTGTAAAGCGTTGTGATAACGACGGCGGCCAGCGAGGGCCCCTGCGCCTGAACTACCTGCCAGAAGTAAGAGCTCTGCGTAAGGCTGTTCGTCACGACCGCCACGCACCCGATGTAGTTTATCGAGCTGGGGTCGTATGTCTGGACGTACAGGCCAGTATTGAACGAGCCGTCCGGGATGGTTGTGTATGAAAGGGTCGGTACCAAGTGGAATAATTGGCCGTTGGTGTCGGGCGACTCCGCGAAGTAGCCAGCCCATGTGCCGGTGACCTGTGCCTGTACACCGATGTGAAGTCCCGACGAATCCTCGAAGTACTTGTAGGGCGCCCCCTGGAAGGCGGCGCTGCCGTCGAAGTGCCAGTAGGAGGAGATGACACCCGTAGTCAGAGAGTCGGATGCGATGAGTCCCGATTTCACCAGATTCAGGCCGTTAGTCGCGCCGTGCACTGGACTTACCATCGGGCCCAAGATTAGGCCTGCCAGTAGAAGCGTCGTTAAGGCCGAGATTGCCATCTGCTGTGGTATGGAGCTGCGACTCACCACCGATCCCGTTTCTTGAACCTTGAGACGCTTATATGGGAAACCAGTGAAACTAATAGAACAATTGTTGAAGCAGATGAGCACTGTCTTTCGGGTCTTAGGCGGCGTTAACTAGTAGGAGAGGCGAGCCATGCCGCGTCTAGCCTGAGAAGATGAACTGGGGTCTGGCGTGGAGTGCGACCTCCGCCCTTGGACAGATTTCAGGCCCAGTTTTCCAATCAAGCCTTAGCCCTCGTTTCGCTTCAAACGGAACGCGGTGGAACACGGAACGCGTATTCCATGGCGGGTTCCTTTTACAGAAAGCCCACGATAGCATACGGTATGATGTCGAAAAGACGCACCACGATCGCGAGTGCAGCGGTGTTATCACTGCTGCTGCTCGGTCTCATGCCCGTCTTCGCACAGACGAGCCAGTCAACTCTGACGGAGAAGGCTGTGGCAATCATCCAAGTCGCGCAGGCAGCCCGGAGTTACGCCAAACAGCTCGTTGGCATAGCCCAGCAGCACCAAGTCAACACGACTAGGGCGGAGTCTCTCATCACGCAGGGTGACCCCCTGCTCTCACAGGCGCAGAGTGAGGTGAGCACAAACGCTACCCTCGCCATCAAAGATGCGCTGGGTGCGATGAGTGACTACAGGGCCGCGGTGCAGTCCGTGCAGTCAGCGCTCGCGAGTTCCTTCCAGAGCTCGACGGCCGACCAAGTCGAGTACTTGAAGTACGCTATTCAGCGAGCGGAGAACAGGACGGCCCAGCTTCAGACAGTTCTGACGAAGCTCTGCAGCGCCACGAACGCCCCGACGACCACGTGCTCGGACGGGAAGAGCAACCTTTCAGCCGCTACCTCGGATCTTGCCCAGGCATCGTCGCTGCTAAGGTCAAACGATGCGAACATAACCAGCATAGTCGGCCTCGTCAAGGATGCGATGCAACACATGTCAGCCGTCTACGCTGACATCAACCAGCTCGCGAATGCCTACCGAGCCCAGGTGGCGGTTTACTACATCCAGAACCTCCTTGAGAAGCAGCTCTCGAAGCTTAGGGACGTGGTCGGCAACCTGAGTTCCTCGGCCTCTCAGCAGTACCAGCCACAGCTCGACCAGGCGCAGTCCCTGCTCACCAGCGCAATCCAGGCGTTCCAATCGGGCAACTTTGACCTGGGGGTAAATGACGCACAGCAGGCAATGCAGCTCATGCAGCAGGTCGCCCATGAGGTCAGGGGCTCTGTCTTTGCACAGTACATCCAGACCGTCATCGAGCCGAAGCTCACGCAGCTTCAGCAGATGGCTCAGAATGCGAACCTGAGCCCGTCTATCAGCCAGCAGGTACAGAGCCAACTGGCTCAGGCGAAGTCGCTTCTTGATGCAGCGGTCCAGTCCTTCTCCTCGGGTAACTTCAGCGCGGGGCAGCAGCAGGCCGAGCAGGCCGTCCAGCTGATGCAGCAGGCCCTACAAGAAATCCAGAGCGGCACCTAGCGGTTGCGAACGAAGATCGGGGAATACCCAGAGGGTCATTCCGTCCTTGAACCTTTCTTCCATTTCTCTTGCGCAGCTTGTCGTAAATTAGCTCTCCTGAGTTTGGGAGTCGAGGCGTGTCGCTTCGGCCGGTTCCGTAGCGGCTCATTCCAAGGAGCAATCGCTAATCTGGACTGGAAATTCACAAGGCTTATTCTTCCGAGGAGGGGAGAAGGATTAGCTTTTGAAATCGTCACAGTACCTGATGGGACGTACTATATCCCTTCTTCTTCTTATTGGTCTGGCCGGCTCAGCCCACGCACAAGCGGGTGGCGCGGCGGGGTACACTCAATTCGTAATGTCAACGAGACTTTCCGTCTTCAGCGACGGCTCCGCGGGCGTGAACCAGACCCTTCTTCTTCCGCAGAACGTTACGTCGCTGGGCCTTCCTCTTTTCTCGAAGCAGGTGGCGGACGTCTTGGCCGTCAACAAGGACGGGTCTCCTCTTTCTTACTCCATCAATGGAGGAAACATCACGCTCTACACCTTGGGCGCTACCAGAGTTGTGCTGACGTACGAGACCAATGCGCTAACGAGCAAGCAGGGAGCAGTCTGGGACTTGAAGTTTTATGCTCCCTCCAACATGTCACTGATCCTGCCGTTTCAGTCGACTATTCTGTCATTCTCGGGCACTCCGACCTCTCTGTCGACATCGAATGGCGACCCTATGCTTGTACTCGCAGAGGGCTCCTGGCAGATCAGCTACGGCCTACCCCTAACGACTTCTACTTCAACAAAGTCCAGCTCTACCAATGCCACCCCGTCCACGACACTCGATTCTCCGCTCGCCATCGCTGCCATCGTCGGCTCGGTCGGTGTGGTCGGTACTATCGCCGTTCTCCTGAAGAGAGGAAAGCTGGGAGGAGGCATGAGTTCGGCACTCAGGTTCGATGACAGGGAGATTCTGCGTTTCGTGAAGGAGAAGGGAGGGAGGGCCATCGAGGCCGAGATCAGGGAACACTTCTCTCTCCCACGAACAAGCGCCTGGCGGCAGGCCAAGAGGTTGGAGAGGCTGGGCTTTGTGAAGATCTCGAAGCTGGGGACTCAAAATCAGGTTGAGCTTGTTAGAGGGGACTTCGAGGGGCAGCTCTAGTTCTCGATGGTAAGCGGAGCACCAGCTCTAAATAGCATCCAGGCAACTGCGAAATCAGCGCCGGAGTTGGGTTGGATTGAAGTCCGTGAGATCAGTAACTCTCGGTTGGGAGTACTTTTCTCGCCAGAGCAGCCGATCGCTTTCCACCCCACGATACAATCTCTCACCCAAGAGCTCTCGACATCAGACGGGCCCACCTTGAACGTCAGCAGCAAGATGAATGAATCGCCAGACCTCCGTTCTTACCTCTAGATCCTGAGGATCAGACAGAAGCCGACTCCATAATCCAATTATACCAAAGATCGCAGCGTAAGAATAATGTCCCAGAGCGCTCGGGAGGCAGGAATGCCGGAGGAGCAAGAGCCTCAAGAGCCTCAACAGCAGCAACAGCCTCAACAGCAAGAACGGCAACGGAATAATCTCCTCGGTGAACGCTTCGGGTCAAGGAGAGTTCTCCTCTTTCTCGCTGTCCTGTTGATCGAGCTCACCATCTTCTTCATGGCAATGGCCTTCCCTCTGGACCCCACGCAGCAGCAGTCGCTCTATACGGAGGGGCAGCAGCTCGTCCAGTCCGTCAACGGCGGGGGGCCGCTCGATATGTTCTATGGGATCTTCTTGAACAACGTTCGCATCGCATTGATCGAGGCAATCCCCTTCGTCGGGCCGGTTTTCCTAGGCTACTCGATCTTCTATACTGGCGAAGTCCTGCAGGCTTTCGCGGTATCGTCGAACCCTCCCGTGCCCCCACTCATTCTTGGCGCGGTGACCTTCGTGTTTCCCCATGCGCTGATAGAGTTCGCGGGCTACGCGGTGGCAGTGACGGCTAGTGTGATGCTCGTCTGGGCTGGGATAAAGAAGCGGCTAAGGGCAGAGATCAGGGTCTACGCCCAGGAGGTCTTGATCGCCGGCGCCATCCTCTTCGTTGCAGCCGCGACGGAGACCATAGAGATTGTCACCTCTGAGACGTTCCTTACGCTCGTTCTCTGGGTCCCGATCGCCATCGGCATCGTCGTTATCTGGGTCTGGCTCCGCAGGGTTCATACTCGCCAGGGGCAGGTCGCTCCCACCAACCCGCTGTGAAGACCTATAGATAGGCTGCGACTTATATATTCAGCCGAATTTTCCGCGTTACGTGGCTGACCTAAGGAGGGTAGCAGGCGCCGCCGTCTTTACCGCTTTCGTCGCGGTCGCCACAATGGCGATCAACGCGTACATAGCGGCGACCGGTGGCTACTTCAACGTCGGAGAGGTGATGGTCTATACAACGGCACTT
>VBPQ01000088.1 GCA_005877185.1 Nitrososphaerota archaeon | reverse complement strand
GGACTTTGAACGCCTTGAGGGGCAATGGAATCAGTTGCTGGAGTTCTGCGACAAGCTGCCTCGAACTCTGGTTCATGGGGACTTTTCTAACCGCAACATCAGGATCCGAACTGCGGCAAGTAGAGGGGTACCTACTCTCGTCTCATTCGACTGGGCGGAGGCTGGGAGGGGCGTACCACCGGTCGATATACTGGGAAGATTCGGCCACGGAGAATCCCATTCCGGCGAGCCGGATATCTACACCTACTGGTTGGTCGTGCGGAAGATCTGGATGCTTCCAAGCATCGAAACAATCAGAAGGTTTGAGACAGTCGGGAAAACATTCAGGGCCATAGCAGCCATCGCCTGGGAATTTCCGTCCGCGAAGGGACGTCCTGGGGAATCCAGCCTAACGAAACCCAATTGGATGGGGAATATCTGGCATTTGCGACTCTATGGGCTGTGGCTTGGTGAATGTTTGGAGGAGATTAGAAGATTCTGATTCAGGGCTCTTCCATATGCAGCATTGCGAGGGCGTCGTAACCACCGCAGGTCGACCATCCATTCTCGGCCCGACTTGCGCTCAGAATGGGGGGTCAATCTGAGCTGTAGATCGTCGACTGAGTGGGCAGATATCCGGGTTCAAATCCCGGTGACGACGCTTCGTTTTGTGAATGTAACGTTGATGCGTATCTACTGTCATCCTCAATTCGTGCGTGATGCGTAGTCGTCGCAGATGGGTTGGCCGCCGTGGTCTTGGACGATGTAGTAGTTGCTGGTGACACCATCGAGTTCGAGATTCTGCCAAAGTTCACTGTGAAGCAGTCTATCTCGATCGTGCCCTAGTTGATGAGCGTAGCGCCGCCTTTTGTAGAACGGGACCCCTCCTCACGTCAGTGAAGGGATTTCGAATTACTTGTCCTCGCGCTCGATGAAGGCCTTTCCCTGGGCGGCGCGCTCCGCCGCGGCGTAGAAGTACCGCGCCAGGAGCCCGGGCGCATCCGGTACGCCCTTGTACCCGGGGATGCTGTCCATGTCCACGACATACGTCTTCCCGTCGCTCTCGATCACGTCCACTCCGTAAAGGTCGATGTCGAACGCCCGGCCGCAGCGCTGGGCGATGTCGCGCAGCTCCGGCGTAAGTGTGAAGGGCTCACCCAGTTTCTCTACTTCGGTCCGGCGCGGAAACACCTTCTTGACCCCGAACAGCTGCTCGCCGACCGCGTAGATCTTGTAATCGCGCCCCTGGGGCGGGTGGTAGCGCTGGGCGAAGGCGGGCTCGCGACCCCGATCCACACGCGCGAGTTCGGCGGGGGTCCGGACGATGGCTATGTGGTGGCCGCCTCCTCCCTGGCAGGGCTTCACCACGAGCGGCCCTTCGTCGAGGAGTGGCGCGAGCTGATCGGGGCTTGACGCCACGTAGGTGGTAGGCGTCGGCACGCCAGCGACCTGCAGGACTCGGGACTTGATGACCCTGTCGCGCAACGCAGCGGTCGCGGGGTAGGGATTCACGATGTTGGCGCCCTGCTCGTGCAGCGCTCCCGCCAGGCTCAGGGAGAGGCGGCTCATCTGCCTCAGGACGTACAGATCGTGCTGGATCCGGACCTGCGACAGATCGATCGCGCGCTCCAGAGGGTGGATGACGTCGACGACCGCCCCGGCGTCCGCGAGCGCGCGCACCACGCTGGGCATGTAGCTCTTGCTGTGCCCCCCGTAGTGCGGGAGCAGGAATCCAATGCGTGGTCTCCTCATGACAACGTCTCGTTCAGGATCTTTGTTAGGACCAGCCTGGCGTCGAAATGGGTCTCCGCCAGCCTCCGCGCCGCCCGGCAGTGCCGTTCATAATCGGCATTGATTGCGTCGAAGGCCCTGGCCGCTTGCTCCTGTGTGGTGAAACGGAACATGCCCTCCCCGTTCGGCAGAAACTCGCTCGGTCCGGTGTCCTGCACCACGACCGGCTTGCCGCTGGCCAGGTAACAGACGGTTCGATCACTCACCCAAGCATTCTGAAACTCCGTGTACGAACGTTTGGCGCAACTGAATTCACCTCGCGCCCGCTGGATGTAGGTTTGATACATCTCGGGAGTGGCGGCGACCTCGCGCGAATGACGGACGCGCCAACCACGCTGTTCCATGTCCTTCCACTCCTTCATGTCTCTCTCCCTCTTCATGAATAGGGCCAGCTCAAGCGGTTGGCGGGTCAGGCGGGGTAGATCCGCATACTCCAGAAACGCGGCCCGCTTCGTGTTCTCGTACTTTTGGTCGCCGTCCACAACCCAATCTGAAGAATCCCAGATGGAAACTGTAGAGAATGCTTCGGAGTGCGGGTCGAACCGATAGGGCCAGTATTCCAGGCAGACGGCCGGCCGGATGGGAATCCATCTCAAACCGCAGTCTGGAATTCTGCCGCCTGGTTTGCCTATGTTCTCCCCGATGGTGAAATACAAGTCGTGGTGGGGTGCTTGGAGTTGCCCACGGCTGATCCAGAATTGGAGCAGCCCGGGATCGATGTCCACCAGCGCGGTGCGCTGGAAGTGCTCCAGCAGGGCGGGGCTGATGGAGTAATGGAAGTTTAACATCAAGTCCGCCTTCTCAAAGACGGCTTCAGCCTCGCTGCGAGGCATGTCAAGGTACTCGGTCGGCGTTTCAAGCGAGGGCTCCTTGCTACGAGTGACGTAGATGATGTGCTTGCGGCTCAGCCCATACTGTTGCATCCGCGCGCGGAAGGTGGCGAGGCCGGCGGCTTCCTGCTCGCTGCGGCCCTTGGTGTGAAATGCCTCCAGCCAGTACACATCGCAGCCGAGTTGGCGCAGCCCGAGGACGTATTGGAGGTAGACCCAGAAATGCCCTCCGCCTTCAGGGAAGGCGGCGACGTTGTACGCCCCGATAACCACGGTCCGCGTTGTCATCCCTCCCTCCCGATGTACGGGATGATTGTCCGCTGCGTCGTCCCGGGCGATGGCGCACTACGCGGGGAGCACGGGTTCAAACTTCTCAAACCATTGGTCAATCTCCGCTAGCGATTCGAATCCCCACTCAGCGTGGTCCATCACCAACGCGATCGCCGGCCAGATAACCCGATTCGCAAAGCGCGCATACTCAGCCGTTTCGAAAAGAGCATTCAGCTCAGCGTCTGCAGGCAGGCGCCAGCCACTGCGCGCCACTTCTTCGCTGTAGAGCTTCAGGAATGATCGCCGATGCTCCCGTGGGAATCGCAAGAGAAACGTCGAAAGGTCGTAACTGAACGGGCCGACGGCCGCGTGGTCCCAGTCTATGAGCCGGGCATGCAGTCCGTTCGCAGCTTGCATGACGAACACGTTGATGGCCCAAAGGTCGCCATGAAGCAATGTCTCCGGCCCTCCCCACTCCTCCAGTACCTGTTCCCTTTGCGGCAGCTCATCCCGAATTGCGTAAAGCCGATGCAGAAGGCGGTCCCGCACCTGTTGGTGTGGCGGAGTCGCTTGGCAGGCTTCTAGGGCGTATATGGCGTCTCGAATGTTCGATTCGACGAAGTGCATACCCAGGTCCCCCCCTTGAAGGCGGACCTCCCCCAGCAGAGCGTGCCCAGCAAACCGTGTGTGCATTAGCGCAATTTGTTCGATGGCTGTCCTAACGGCGTCGCTGCTGGGATGTTGCGGATCCAGCTCATGCGGACCGAGGTCGTGGTACACATGCCAGACACAGGCTCCACTTCGGTCGGCCACGCTGCCGGCGAACGGGGGGCCTAGGTCGCTCAGGCCCACTGCGGGCAGCCAGCGTTTGGCCACCAGCTCGTTTCGGCGGGCTATCTCCGGCCTCAGGCGCTTGACGATCAAGGTGCGAGGCGAGCCGTTGATGGCAAAGCGCAAGCGGAATACCCGCATTGACCGTGGCTGCAAATCCTGATGCCCAATGAATGTTCCCTCCACAGACGGGCCGTCGAGCAGCTCCTCGAGCAAGTCGCGCAGTTCGTGGAGGCCTGGTTGCCCAGTACCGTCAAGCACTCTCTCCAGACCTTCAATCATGGGATACCCACCCGGAGGCGTTCGGAGTTCACCTGAGAAGGATTCGCAAATCCGTCGCCTAGCTGTGAAATGGGAAGAGGTGCGAGCCGAACTCGAACACCGCATTGGCCATGCGAGCATCTTCCATGGGGCACAGATAGCCTCGCACACAGCGACATTTTCGGTCTTGCGAATATCCAACCATCCGCCTTCAGCTCACTCGCGACCCTACCAGTTGGAAGTGTAGCCGGCTGGGTTAGGATTGTTGCCGCATGAGTAGACGGAACGCACGCCGTTTGCAATCACTTGCAAGACCATGGTCGGTGCAATATAAACGCACGCCGCTTCGCTGGCCCAAAAATAGAGTAGAAAAACTAAGTTATGGAACAACCAACCACTCGAATGCCGTTAATCTATATCAATACAGTTGAATATTCACTTTCCGCATCCCTAGATAGCGAAGGCTGACAGCTCAGAACTGAAGGTTGCGAGCGATCGCCTCCAGGATTCCGGATTGGCCCCTGAATAACCCCTCGATTCCCAATGTTTGTGCTGACATGGTGAAAAGTGCTTAAATATGGAGCAAGCATCTAGAATGTGGTGGAACGGCGATGAAAGTGGAGGTAGAGCTGAAGAGGGTCGACTCCCAGGGAAGGCTAATTCTTCCATCCGACTGGAGAGGAAGCCAATTGGCTGGGACTAACGAAGTGTACGTGATCAAACGAGAAGGTTCCCTAAAGATAGTACCGAAGAAGAAACCCGACTTGAAGAAGTTCTACGCTAGAGTGAACGTAGGGGTTGAAGCGATCGGTGACTGGGCCGCATTCGAGACGGCTCATGCAGAGAAGACCAGCAGATGAAGTTTCTGGATTCGAACGTGTTCATCTACGCGTTCTACAGACCAGGGAGACACCTTAGCCAATCGGAGAAGCAGATGAAAGACCTCTCAAAGAAAATAGTGGCCGAGGTTGAAGAGGGGAAAGAAAAAGTGGTTACGACTGTCGTGCACCTCTCTCAAGTCGTCAACATCCTGAAGCACGGGGTAACTCCCGAGCAACTCTCTGAAATCATGGAAGGGTTGCTGATGCTCGACAACCTCGAAGTCGAAGGAGTTGATAAGCCGAAGTACCTTGCAGCAACCGAACTTGGTCGGGACTTGGGGCTCGACGCCAATGACGCGGTAGCCGTCACAATCATCGTCGCAAATGGTCACTGTGGCAGTTTCAAACCTGATGCCCAACCTCTGCAACACTTTCACACATAGCTCGGGTTTCTCCTGGGAGAGAGATTCATGATATCTCTCCCCTGGCACTCGCCTGGGGCGACAGGCACGGGGCCTTCCAAGGATAAGACTAGAGGATGAAGAACAAAGTTAGTCATATGTGAGCAAATCACGTATTAGCCAAAAAGGCGACCCGGCCCGTATGTCATTATTCGTCGGACTGGATCTGCACAAGAAGTACTCCGAATTTGCCGTCATGGACATTTTTGGCAACGTCCTGAGGCAAGGGAGAGTGGAGAACACGCTGGAGAAGATGAAGGAATTCTCCGAGAGCGTACCAGAACGGTCGTCGATGGTCATCGAGTCCTCATCGACGTGGTACTGGGCACACAAGCTTCTCTCGGAGAGGCACAACGTCACCCTCTCGAACCCAGTCAAGAACAAGGCCATCGCATCAGCGAAGGTGAAGACCGATAAGACCGACTCCATCACACTCGCTAACCTCTTGAGGGGAGGCTGGGCGGCCGAGTGCTACGTGCCATCGAAGGAGACCATGGAGTTCAGGGAGCTCGTGAGGTTCAGGGCCAACCTGGTGAGGCAGAGGACCAGGATGAAGAACAGGATACACGCCTACCTGCTCATGAACAACATCTCGATTGACGCGGGCCCCTTCACCAAGGGTTTCGTGGAGAAGGTGAGAGGAATAGAGGACGCAAGGGTTCAGAGCTACCTGAGGCTCATCGACGGCCTGAACAAGGAGATACGCGAGGCCTCGAGAACGATACGCCAGAAGGCAGGTAGCAACGAAGACGCCAGCCTCCTGATGACGATACCCGGAATCTCCTACTACTCCGCTCTACTCATCATCAGCGAGATAGCCGAGATAGAGAGGTTCGAGGACTCCTCCAGCCTCGTGGGCTACTCCGGCCTCGCGCCCTCGACTCATTCGTCAGGAGGGAAGACGTACCACGGACCGATTATGAAGACCGGGAGCAGGTACCTGAGGTGGATAATGGGCCAGTGCACCAGGGCCCACATGCGTGTGGAACCCGAAGGGACGGTCGCCAACTTCTACGTCAGGATCGCGAGGAGGAAGGGAGACCAGAAGGCGATCGTCGCTGCGTCTGCGAAGCTGCTCAAGATCGTCTTCTGGGTCCTGAAAGAGAGGCGGGCGTATCACAGTTGAGGGGTGTGGCCGCGACAGACCATATGAGGGCAAGAGCCTCGAAAAGTTAAGCGCGGTAGGCCCCTTCAACAAGGTGTCGGAGACGCGACAATGAGGGCAAGCCTCGAATGGGTAATTGGTATACTACGTCTCCATGCTTGCGACGCGCTTAAATTATGCTCACATGGGTATGGTCTTACTCCGCTTTCAGTATGGAAAAAACGGTCATGAACTCCAACTCCATTCTTTCCCAGTCGTCGCTCATCAAATCCTGCGAAGACGTTGAGGTCGTATCTCCCACAACGATACTTCCTTTCACTCACTTCGCTGAGTTTGCAGACTTCGCGTCTCGGAACGTGAGCGCCGAA